>CAZVNH010000491.1:0-2055 GCA_964628575.1 uncultured Thermoplasmatales archaeon
ATACGATACTGCTTTTCTGATATTCCACTGTATTTATAAGCTTGTCTATTACTATTTCACTTTTATTCATTGCAGTATTTTTATTAATATTATTTCTTATACTTAAAATCTTTTTTCTCAAATCATTTTTTGTTTCCATAATTCACCCATCCATCTAAAAAAATATACCAAACAGCAGGTAATATAAAAATGTTACAGCAGGACCAATAATTCTATTCACGAACCCAAAAACAATCAAAATAAGCATTAAAAATCGAAGATGGTCAAAATATTTATAATAAAAATTCCATACCGGTGTTCCTACAATATCTCCCAGTATATGGTGCCCATCAAGAGGTGGAATGGGAATTAAATTAAACACCATCAATACTAGATTAATGGAAACAGTGTTTCTAAACACAATCCATATTATCTGATTTAACGAATTAACAGGTAAAAACATATCCACAAGCTTCATTAATCCCATGAAGATAAAAGCAACTAAAAAATTTGCTACACATCCTGCAATCGAAACAATGATATCATCTCTTCTAGGATTTGAAAAGTTTTTACTATTTATCATAACAGGACTGGCCCAGCCAAATCCAAATAATAAAAGGCTTAAAAAGCCTAAAGGATCTATATGTTTAATAGGATTTAGAGTTAACCGCCCTTGCATAAGCGGGGTATCGTCGCCTAATTTTACAGCCATATATCCATGTGCAAATTCATGTATAGAAATTCCTAACAAAATACCAGGTAATATAAGTAATTTATCTAATAAGTAACTCATGCGTCCTCCCTTTTATCTCACTATTCAAAAATAGACAACCGTCTTATGAATACTAAAACTGCAGTTATACAATTAAATTAAATCAAATCAATCATTTTTACTATTTTTATCTTCTAAAAAAACAATGGCTGTCTCCAACCTTCTGTTCTTAATTTCAGTTATTTTAATTTTCAATCCATACTCATCTAATTCAAGAGTACTTCCATCCTCGGGAATAATACCCAAAGAACCAAAAACCAATCCTCCGAATGTATCAAAATCCTCATCGGGTAAAGATATTCCTAATTGTTCAGAAACATCATCTAAATAAGCAGACCCTTTAATTTTCCAAGTTTTATCATCAATTTTTTCAATAATGGGCGGTAAGGGATTCATATAATCATCATCTAAATTTCCTACAATTTGTTCTAACAAGTCATTCATTGTAATAATCCCTCCCATTCCGCCATATTCGTCAAAAACAACAGCAAAATGATTTCTGCTTTTCTTCATATTTTGGAATAATATATCTGTTCTTACCGTCTCTGGAACATAATAGGCAGGTTTAACTGCCTTATTCATAATATTTTCACGAGATCTGCCTTTTAATCTGAAATAATCTTTCAAATTAAGAACACCGACTACATTATCGGCACTTCCGTCACAAACAGGGTATCTGGAATGTCTGCTTTTAGTTATCTTGTCATCCCACTCTTCATCTGTTTCCTCCGTCCACAATATGACAACTTCCGTTCTGTGCGTCATGACCTCTTCAGCAGTTTTATTATCAAATTCAAAAACATTTTGAATCATTTCTTTTTCATTTACATTAATAGATCCTTTTTGGCTTCCAACATCGACCATCATTCTTATGTCCTCTTCAGTTACATCATCGTCAGATGAATTTGGATCTATTCCAATTATTTTCAATATTGCATTTGTTGATGCTGTCAATAGCCATACAATAGGAGCAAATATTTTTGATATTAAGAACAAAAGACCTGACATCAGTAACGACAATTTTTCAGCATTTTTCATAGCCACTCTTTTAGGAACCAATTCACCAAAAACCAAAGTAAAATACGATAAAATTAATGTAATAAAAATCAGAGATATGGTATTTAATGTAGAAGCGGGAATACCAATACCTGCATCAGTCAAAAAACCTGCTAATAAACCGGCAAAATTATTTGCAGCAAATGCACTGCCAAAGAATCCTGCTAAAGTTATACCTACCTGAATAACAGAAAGAAATTGAGAAGGTTGTTCAGTTAATTTTGATAATCTGATTGCACGTTTATTAC
>CAZVNH010000492.1:0-2044 GCA_964628575.1 uncultured Thermoplasmatales archaeon
CCCTTGCACCCATTCAAAATATGAAACAATAACACCACCACTATTTGCTAAAATATCTGGGATAATTTGAATTTCTTTTTCTGCAAGTATCTCATCTGCTTTTTTTGAAATAGGACCATTTGCGCCTTCAACTATTATTTCCGCTCTTATTTTATCAGCATTTTTAATATGAATCTGATTTTCAAGAGCAGATGGAATTAGTACATCTATTTCTGATTCAAGAAGTTCTTTATTTGAGATAAATTCATCATTTTTTTTCAGATTATAATCTTTGAGAAGAGGAGTTCTTGTCTCCGAATTTAGATATGATATTATATTATTTATATCTAAACCATCCTTATTGAATAAACCTGTTGAAACATCACTTATTGCACAAATTTTACAACCTTTTTTCTGAAGAATTTCACCAGCTGTTGATCCTACGTTTCCAAAACCTTGAATAGCAAATGTTGTTTTTTTAGGATCGATCTTTTGTTTTTTTAGAAGCTCAATTGTATTAAGTATAACACCTCGACCTGTTGCTGTATTTCTTCCAAGTGAACCTCCAAGATTAATAGGTTTTCCTGTAACTATATCTAATACAGTAGAACCTTTATACATACTAACTGCATCCATAAACCAACCCATTGTCTGAGCATTAGTATTTACATCAGGTGCAGGAATATCAACTCTTGATCCAATAATTGGTAGAATCATTGCCGCATATCTCTTAGTTAATCTTTGTAGTTCTTTTTTTGAAAGTTCTGATGGAGTACAGTTGACGCCTCCTTTTGCTCCTCCAAATGGAACATTTGAAACAGCGCATTTTAATGACATTAAAGTAGCTAAGGCTCTAATCTCATCAATATTTATATCTGGATGAAATCTTATCCCACCTTTACAAGGTCCCCTTGCACTTGAATGTTGAACTCGATAACCTGTAAAGGTATAGATTTCTCCATTGTCCTTTTCAATTGGAATTGATACAGTCAACTCACGTTCTGGTTTTCTTATCATCTGATGTATTCCAGAATTTAAAGATATTTTCTCTGCAGTATCATCAATTTGTTCTAATACACTATCATAAAAAGATTGTATCATAGTATCACAAGTTTTTATTAACTAAATTCTTCAAGTGCTTTCTTAACTTCAACTATATAAGTCATTGCCGGACCACCACCCATAAGAATTGCAACAGTTGCAACTTCCAATATTTCCTCTGGAGAAGCCCCAGCTTTTAGAGCTTTTTCCACATGGATAGCTATACAATACTTACATCTCGCAGTAATAGCAGTTCCAACAGCAACCAGTTCCTTTGTTTTAGTATCTAAGACTCCTTCTTCTAATGTAGAATTCATGAATGATTTAAAATGTCGAATAGTAATAGGTTGTTTTTTTGATAATTCGTCCATCATTTCTATTACATTCTCAATAGATTTTTTCATTTCTCCCATAATTTACTCCTCTCTAACATCTTCTAAAACTGAAATAGGTAATGTTCTTTTATTTTCCTCATTGCTAACTATATTCAAAAGTTCAATTATTGAATTAAAAAGTTTCTTATCACCGATAATAAATTCTACAATTTTTAAAATATCTTTCCGAGTAGCACCTGCGTCAAGGGCTTTTTTAATTTGCTCTTCTATTAGTAACTTTTCACCTGATAAAACAGCATTTCCTAAACAGACTAACTCCTTTCTTTTATTATCAAGAATATCGATATTTATAGTATTGCCCTTTTTTAAATATATTAATACTTGTTCCATATCTATCGATGTATCATGTGTGGCATCTATTATTTAAGGATGTTTGTGAATTTTAAAACAAAATGCACCACAATACACCACTTTAGATAATATTAAAAAATAGATGTTATATACAAATTTAATGACAGAACGATTAAGTGTTTCATTAAATGATGATTCCTCAAAAATAATTAGAAAATATTTACCAAAATATGAAGGCTCAAAAGCAGATCTAATTCGAAGAGCATTGAAATATTTAGATAAATGTGAAAAAATTCAAAAAACAGTAGACTTTGAAACAATTGAGGCATATATTGATT
>CAZVNH010000493.1:0-2035 GCA_964628575.1 uncultured Thermoplasmatales archaeon
ACATAAAAAAGTAAATTAACTATTAGACTAGATAGAAACCCCATTTCTTGGAATCTAATAACAAAGAGTGACGGGACTTGTAAAATTGTTAATTTTATTGATTATGATTGAATATCGAGAAATATGAAAAATTTCTACCCCCCCATCCGACAGTGTTATTGGCGAAGAATTAATAGAGATGATGTTTTATTTTCTATTATTTTTCCAGCTCTCTACGTAATTCTTGATTTCTTTCAATCCAGAAAATTCTTGACCCCTGCTAATTAACGTAGGCGTTTTTTCATCCTCGGTAGCAAGCAACTCACAATTCATACCTGAATTCATTACATACTGATATGCTTCTTTATCTTCCTTTCCTGTGTTAAATAGCAATACTGGCTTATATTTTCTCCCCCGGCTCATCTTAATCCTCCTTTCTATTTTTTGAGAAAATCTTATTCAATACAGAATCCATTTTATCATCAAATTTATTGGATGGCATTAAAAAGTATTCTTCATGTGGGTCAATGCATATATTTTTGAAATGGTCGAGTTTCATAATCTTATCACACAAGGCTTGCCAACAATGACTTAACCTCTCTTCTCTTTCAAACATTGAAGCTCCATGTAAAGAGGCTTCTTGAGTTCTGATAAATTCTTCACTAAAATCGTAATCATTGGGCAAAATTTTTTCTATCTCTGTCCTTATCTTTGATACTGAATATTTTCCTTTAAAAAATCCAGTGTATATTGGTTTATCATTTTTCCACTTTTCTTTCAATTTGTTTAATCTGTCTTCATTTAGTTTACTTACTTTCTTTAAATTATTAATTAATGATTTGAAAAATTCAACTATTCTATATTTACCAAGATTTTCTTCTTCTTCAAGAATAAATATTTTTCTTTTTTCTTTCTTAAATCTTCTAAGTTCAACATTATAATCAGCTTCTCTCACTGCTCCCCCAGAGATATCACCATCCCAATAAGGCTTATAAATTATCACTCCATCTCTACTCTGTTCAACTAATCCATAATCACGCGATGTAATCTGCTCATTTATCTTTTCTACCAAAATCTCAATTAGAGGAGAAAATGTCTTTATTGCCTTAGTTTCTGATATTGGTAAGTTCTTTGGATTAAAAGGATTTAGTTTTTTTACCTCATTGGGTAAAGGCTGATATATCCAATCAGGCTCATCAAATGGTAGAGACCATCCACCACTTAAGTCGGGCCAATAAAAATCTTTTTCTTTTTTTATTCTTAATTCATCAATGGTGTCAGGGACAAAAAGTATTGAATCATTTTTTTTATTTAAACAACGCTGTGCAAATGTGTTTATCTTCTCTGGAAATTTTGCAGCCCTTGCAAACTCTCTCCTCCTGATAGAAGAAATGGGATGGGCCAAGTAAAAAATTTGAAGTTTTTCTAATTTGTTAAGAATCAATCTTCGAATCATAAAACAAGGATGTTTAACCGCAACTATATAAAAAGGAACATTCAATATTTCGGATACTTTCCTGGAAAATGCAATCTCAACTTCTCTCCAATACAAGATTATAAAAAGGTTCCAGATAGACTTAATGACTGCTTTCTGAGATTTTACGGACTCCGCCATAACATCTTCATAAAACATTTCTCCATTCAATAATAGACGCTTATAAATATCATAACAATCATCTATAAAAACAATAATCATTCTTACTCTTTTCTTGATTTTCTCCAAGTTCCAGAGATTAATTGGAGAAAGGAATTCCCTATTTTTTTGGTGGTAAAAACAGGCATGAAATGACAAAAAGTATATCTTTTTATTATCTTTTATTTTAAAAATTTGCTTAGCAGATTTAAATGCCATATCCCATATTTTTCTCTGAACAAAGGGCTGTAAACCAAGAATTTTTGTAACTATTGTCTTATCGTCATAATCAGATTGTTCATGATATATCTTCCTATATTTTTCAATCATTAAATTTTCAATTTTTAATATTTCTATTTTAAAATCAGTTACGTCCTTTTTTAATCTTTCTAGACATTTTTCAATTTTTATACCAGATTGCCC
>CAZVNH010000494.1:0-1985 GCA_964628575.1 uncultured Thermoplasmatales archaeon
CAGTAACTGTAATAATTATGTTGTTAAATGACGCATAGATATGGGCAACTCCTAGTCTTGCCATTATTGATCACCTTCCTTTTTTTCTTCAGATTTTTTTTCATTATCAGTTTTACTTTCTGTTTTTTCTATTTTTTCTGAAGTATTATCTGATTTTTCTGGTTTTTGTTCATTATTTTGTTGTTTATCTATTTGAGATTCATCTTGTTTTTTTTCTTCTTTTTCTTGAATTGGTTTTGTTATTTCTTCTTTTTCTGATTCTTCATTTGGTTTTTCTTGCTTTTGAGGTCCTTTTTCTATATCTTTTTTTATCTCTTCAGATGGTTTTGTTTTTTGTTCTAATGTTTGCTCCTTTTTTATAGGTTCTGAAGCCGGTTTGATAGTATCTGTAGGTTTTTCTTCTTTTGGTTTGATCTCTACTGGTATTTTACGAGTCATGGGAAAATCTGCACGTGGTCTTGCAGGATGCATTACATCATTTAATGGTGAATCATGTGTATATCCAATTTCGCTTTCTTCTTGTTTAGTAACCATATAACCAGGTACAGTAACTCTTCTATTTCCTACAGCAATATGTCCATGTGAAATAAGTTGTCGTGCTTGATCAGGTGTATTTGCAAGACCTTTTAGATATGTTAAGGTTTGTAATCTACGTGATAGAATTGATTCTGTATCAAGAGCAAGAACATCATCAAGAGTTGAATTCATTGGTAGAATACTTATCATATTAAGATGTATTAATAACTGTTCACTTTCTTTTTTACTTTGAACATCTCCTCTTCCAACTTTTGCTAAAAGTTCTCTAGCTTGACCTCTATATTTTCTTAATCTTGTTTGAGCTTTCCAGATTTCTTTCTTGTTTTTTAGACCATATTTTTTGATGAGCTCATTTTCCTCTTTTATTCTGTCTTCCTGCCATGGATGACTTGGTGTTTCATATTTTTTTCTTGAAAATTTTGGTTTACCCATAGATATCACTCACTTTTATTTTTGCTCCCTTTTTTTCGATACTCCAAGTGCGAGTCCTTTTCTGTTGTTTGCTCGTGTTCTTTGTCCTCTTACAGGTAACCCTCTTTCATGTCTAATGCCTCTATATGATCTAATTTTTTTCATAATATTAATCTCATCACGATGTCTCATATCGATTTCTGATCCAATAAGATGAATATCTTCACCGGTTTCATAGTCTTTCCGATGGTTAACCATCCAACTTGGAACAATTTCATTAATGTTATCAATTATTTCTTGTAATTTCTCAATTTGACTATCTTTAAGATCACCAATTTTCATGTATTTGTTGATATCTACCTGATCTGTTATTAATGAAGCCATATGAACATTTATTCCTTTAATAGAGGTTAGACCATATAAAACATTTTTTTCTCCATCAATATCAGTATTTGAAATTCTTACTATATATTTGAAATCAGGTCCTCTATCTTTTTTAGGTTTTTCTTGAGGTTTCTTTTCTTCTTTTTTACCTTTTTTTTCTTTTACAGCGATAGGTTCAGGTTCTTTTTTTGTTTCTTCATTAATTGGTTTTTCATCAATATTTTCTTCTATTTTCTCGGTTTTTTCAGATTCATCTTCAATGACATCTTTACTATCTTCTTCAGTTTTATCTTGTTTATCTTCAACTGCTTCTTCTGCCTTATCTTGGATTTTCTCCTCCCCCATAGGTTCATCTACAGGATCTTCAGGCATTTTTTTGTTTTCTTTTGATTCACTATCCAAGTTTATAACCTCTTAATTTTAATTATAATTTACCTTATAATAATAAGGAAAGTATTGCCAATAATATAGAAGTAATATTTAAGCATTTAGGGTTGTTAGGCTTTGCACAAAAAAAGCAGAATATTTATGCAAATGCCTGTTTTGCATAAAAATATTTTTCTTAAAAAAAAATGAATTTAGAATTGCACATATACCATATATTTAAATAAACAATATTAGATTGTTACTTTAAATTAGTGATAAATATAAAT
>CAZVNH010000495.1:0-241 GCA_964628575.1 uncultured Thermoplasmatales archaeon
GCCTCTCTTATTAAACTACCAATTTTTTCTTCCATTTTTGTTTCCATAATTTTTTTACCTCCATTTATTTTTTTAAACTAATCCATGAACTGTATCAGCACATCCTTTGCAGATATTCTTCATTTCCCCTTTTATCTCAATCTCATGTATGTTATCAAAATTATGTTTTGCACCACACACACAACAAAGATATAAATCCTCTTCAATATTTGATTCTCGTGTTGGACAACCACGTTCATGA
>CAZVNH010000495.1:251-1980 GCA_964628575.1 uncultured Thermoplasmatales archaeon
CTTTCTTTTTATATTCTTTGACTATTATATGTTTTCTTCCATCTTTACATTTTGTCATATTTTTCCACCTCCATTTTTATAATTTAATTATTTAATTTTTTAAATTGATCTTTATTAGCACCACAAACAGGACAAACCCACTCATCCGGTATATCTCTAAAAGCAGTACCGGGTTTTACACCATTATCTGGATCTCCCTTTTGTCAGGGTCATAAACGTAACCACAAACCATGCACTTCCATTTATCCAATGATAATCACCTCCATATTTAACGAATAACCATAACAGATGATTTTGAATGGTGCATTACTTTTTCACAAACATTACCCATTAGAATATTACTTAAAGAAGAATTACCTTTACAACCCATAACTATAAGATCATTTTTACCAGATTCTTTTATAATCTCTTGATCAGGAAAACCAATTACAAGTTTTGTTTTAACATTAACACCTACTTTAGAACCCATTTTTTTAACTCTTTTAAGAATAGAATCTCCTTCTTTCTTCATCAATTCAATTGCATCAGGATACATAACATCAAATTCAGGATAAATAGTATTAGGCTCATTTATTACATGTATAGCTGTTATTTCAACACCAGTTTCTTTTGCAAGATCAATTGCTTTTTTAGCTATACGATTAGAATGTTTAGACCCATCAACAGCTGCAATTATCCTTCTAAAATCCTTACTCTTTGATTTATTATTGTGATTCTTTTTCATATCAAATTACACTCCAATATATTTAAAAACTCCAAGCTAAAGTGTTTATAAATATATGACTAAGATACAATTAAAAAATAACTTAAAAATAGCTCAATTACTTTAAAATTTTTTCCTTCTTTTTTTCGTGTTATGTATCTAGAAATTATGAGATAAGATATCAATACTAATCCAATAAATATTCCTCTAGGCATTATAAAGACATAATTGATCAATACATTTCACGATGGGATGGTAGATGGGAAGCTTATATAACTAGGATTCACCTAAAAGATTTACAACTCCTCTAGTTTTCTTCTATATTTTATATAGTTTTTAATTTCACAAATATTTAAAACAATAAATTAAAAAACAAGTCGATAATAAATAAAAAAATTTAAAAGTTAAATATCAACTGTATACTCATTTCCACTGGGATAAGCTGTATATGAAAGAGTATAAGGAGCATCGGTTATGCTTTCATGTACTTCTGCAGACATAAGAGTTAAATAAATTGTTTTCCCAGGTTCAATTTTATATCCTACACCAGCCCCTGTTAAGTCAATAGTGCTACCTTGAACAGTTGAAAGATACATGTCTGCAATCCAACCTGTTTTATCTTGATTGTTTTTAATAGAGACATTTACAAAATATTGATTATTTTGATCATAAAAATCTAAAACCTTAACATCAATATCTTTAGTAGGATTTACTGCAAATAATATTACTACTGTTAAAATTAAGATAATAACTATTACCAAAATCAATGAGATAATATTTTTTTCCTTCATTTTTTTGCCTCTTAAATTACAATATCAAATACATTTTTATAAATTCATTTATTAACATTTTTTGTTTTATATATCGGTTGAATTATCCTACCAGTTATTTTCTTATAAATTATTTCAATTATAAATGAAAAACCTATCATTATTGCTAATATTATCAAATTATTCGGATCGCTTAAGGCTCTTTGCCATAATAATATTATGAATGCAACAATACAGGCTATGATTCCTATTATAG
>CAZVNH010000496.1:0-1976 GCA_964628575.1 uncultured Thermoplasmatales archaeon
AAGTAACAGTTGATATCTCAACTTTTTTATATTTATCAATTGGTTTTGCGATTACCTTGACATCTATAAAATCCTCAGTAGTGATTCTATCTGTTGGTTTAACAGTTAATAATATTTGCTTTGATTGTTTTGATTCTATTAAGGCATGTTTTGTATCTATTTTTGTATCCCATTTATTTAATGGGTTTTGATTTTGTAACTCGATATTATAAGTCATTTGTTTTTTATGTGGATTTACTAAGGTTAATTGGTAAGTTGCAGATTCATTTGGTGATATATATTTCACTCTGTCAAGGCAGATTAAATCAACATATTTTCTTTTAATTAATATAATGACAATAATAACAAATATTAAAATTAAAAATACCAAAATAAAAATTAAAAACCAAGCTGCTAATGATCCAAGAGCATCATCAAGTCCGATTTTTTCAGCAGCTGATTCAAAGAAATGATAGATTTCTTCAAATATATCTGATTTTATTACTTTTGTAGTAACATTAACAGTTACAGTTAAATCTTTATTATGGGATTCACTTTCACGAGATGTTACTGTAAAAAATAATTTATCAGACGAATATTTGGTAAACTCTGGAACAGATACGTCAACTTTAAAAATTAATTCATTTGGATTTTTATCTGTTTCATCATAAACATCCAACTCTTCTGTAAATTTAGTATAATTAACCCAACCATGTTCTGATTTAACATCTATTTTATAGCTGTCTGGCCAATATCCAGTGTTTTTATTTCTTATAATAAATTTATAAGTTCCTGTTTTCCCATGTTTTATTTCTTTATCATTTGGAGTTACGATTTCTATTTCATAATCTACTGCAGAATCATCTACATTTACATTTACTTTTTCAGTATCGATTCCTGTATAGCCTACTACATCGAAAATTAGATTAATTTTATCTTCATTTCCATAAGCTGATTTATTATTATTTAGGGAGGTTACATTAATTGGTATTTGTACAGATCCATCTGCAGTAACATCTACTTTTATCTCTTCTGGATATTCCCATTCTCCAGTTACTTGATCAGAAGTTATTGTAATATTTAATGTATCATCGTATTTACTTGTTATATCCAAAATTATCTTAGCAGTTCCTCCAGCTATTATTTTATAATTAGGCATATCCATTATTTGGATATTTTCTGTTTCTTTGTATTTATAAGATATTTTTGAAGAATAAATCTTGGAATCATATAATATTTTTGGTGGCCTTAAATTAAATAATGGTGTTTTTGTTAATTGAACTTTTAAAGTCAAGCTACTATCATACCAAGTTTCATTTTGTTCAAAGTCTTCAAATGTGAATTTCATTGGTGTATCTGGTCCCTGCCTTGATAACTCTCCAAGAGTTGATCCTGGTATTTCTTGTACTTCTTCAGCGATAATTTTATCATTATTAACAATAGATGCCTTTACACCTATATTAGGCGGTATTAATTTAGGCACATAAATATATAATTCAGCAGAAATATTTTCAATGATTTGATTTCTTTCAAAGTCTGGACCATTCCATTCTAAAGATGTATCTGTTAGTGTGTCTCTTATAACATCATTTGTAGGTTCAGAAGTATTCAATTTATTATCTTGATGTAGGTAATATGTTACAAGGTTTTCATCATCTTGATTTGGAATTTCATCTATTATATATGTGAAATATAATAATAACCAAAGAGAAAAATCACTATCCTCTACAAGAGAATCTAATTGATCTAAATCAAGTTTTGCTGGCCATGAATGTGTTGTGTTATCAGTTGGTTTTGTATTATCTACAATCTTTGAGTAACCAAATCCAAGATCATTTTCAGTACTTATTTCATTTTGAAAATATAATGTATATTCTTCATCAGATTCATTTTTAAAGGATACAGATGAGCGATATGATTCACAACCATAATAAAATGATGATGATCGTAGTGCATTTAATAAATTTCCAATATCTGCTCCATCTACACCATATGAT
>CAZVNH010000497.1:0-1975 GCA_964628575.1 uncultured Thermoplasmatales archaeon
AAATTTGATCCTAGTTAATCCCCTTCTCTTACTGTATAGTGAGTTGCCTCTCATTGTTTTAAATTATATTTAATATTCTTTAATTAATATGGAAATTCTATATTTTTTATTATTTTTATTCTGCTGGTATCTTTCTGGTATTATTGTGCTTTTAGTGAATGAAATCTTTATCGAAAAACAACCGGTTATTATAAAAGATCTCCCGAATATCTTCGGAATATCTATACTTGGGCCACTCTTGATAATTTTTTGGATTATCATTTCTATACAAGAATGGTATGAAAAACTTCCTAAAAGTAAAGTTTTAATTAAATCATTTAAAAAAGAAGAAAAAAATGGAAAAAAAACAGAAAATGATATATTATGAAATTACCAATCATTGAGCAATTCCTTTCAATTCAGGGTGAAGGAGCCCAATCAGGTAAACTCGCTTATTTTATTAGATTGGCTAATTGTAATCTTGCTTGTAAATTCTGTGATACAAAATATGCTAGTAGGGTTGGGGAAGAAAAAGCAATTATGGTAGATATCCAATCATTAACTAACGAGATTAATGAATTATCAGAGGTTGGGAATCCACCTGTTATAGTTTTTACTGGAGGTGAACCATTATTATATAAGAGACAGATTAAAGAAATGATTTGGAGGCTTGGAGATTACGAAGTAGAAATAGAAACAAATGGGACAATTGCTCCTATTGAATATAAAAAAGATGAAGCTATTCCTTGTATATCTTTACGGTATAATGTTTCACCTAAATTAATTTCTTCAGGAAATGATTTTAAAAAAGCAATTAAAATACCAGTTCTTAAAAAGTTTAACTCATGTGTATTTAAAAATGGAGCCGAATCAATTTTCAAATTTGTAATTAAAACAGATAAAGATTGGGAACAAATGGAAAAGATAATTAAAAAAGTTGATATCCCTAAAGAACAGGTTTACATAATGCCAGAAGGAGTAACAGATAAAGAAAATAGAAAACACGCCTTAAAATTCTTTGAAAAAATAATATTAAATGGATATAATTTAAGCCCTCGGCTTCATATATGGTTATTTCAAGGAAAAAAAGGTGTATAATAATCATCAAGAAAATTATTAATAACAAATGGTATTGTAAAAAACACCAGGTTTGGATTGGGAAGGATTATGATGAATGTTCTCTTTGTAAGAGAGAAAAAACCTTGAAAGAAATAAGAAAGAGTTCTTTACAATCTTCATAAATTAAATTAAAGGAGGAAAAATATGGGGCAAAAATGGAAATATAAATCTAGAATGGAGGATATGAAAAGCGATGAACTCGAGCAAAGAATCAAAGAGGCAATGGATTTTAAGATTAAAAACGAGATTTTGCCGATGCCATATCTCGGAGATATAGATGAGATAGTTGAATATCAATCCGAAGAATTAGTCGCGAAATGTCCTGTAACAGGTATCATGGATCTTTATACTATCAAGATAGAAATGATTCCAAACAAATGGATACCAGAACTAAAAAGTTTAAAGTTCTATCTGATGGCATATGAAGATCTTCCAATCGGCCATGAGCATCTTCTGGCAAAAATATTCAAGGAGTTTAAAAGAATTATTAAGCCAAAATGGCTCAAAATGACATTATATGTAGCCATCAGGGGAGGAATCAAAACTACTATTACTCATGAGGAAAAAATGGAAGGAGTATATGATGAAAAAGAAAGCGATTTGTATCCTTAGTGGGGGAATGGATAGTACAACATTATTATATGATGTATTGAATCGGGGATTCGAGGTTGAGGTACTCAGTTTCAATTATGGACAGAAACATAAAAAAGAACTTAAATGTGCCAAAGCAACCTGTGATAAGTTAAAGATACCTCATAAAATCATCGATTTAAAAGTACTGGGAGAAATCGTATCATCAGCATTGACTCGGGATAATCATAATATTCCAGAGGGTCATTATGCGGATGAGAATATGAAACTGACTGTTGTTCCAAAC
>CAZVNH010000498.1:0-1972 GCA_964628575.1 uncultured Thermoplasmatales archaeon
ACATAAAACTCCCTACTTTATAGGAGAAAAAAGAGGTTTTATAACATTAGCTTACAGGAGGGAAAATAATTATTAGTTTAGTAATTATTTATAAAAATATAGTCAATAAAAATACTTATTATAATTTTTTATATTTTTTTTGAAATAGTGAATTTAAATATTTATTTAAAGTATTTTTTTTTATTTTAATAAAGTAAGTTTTTAAAATTTTGTAGATTTAATTAATCCAGTAATATACTCTATTAGCTTAAACAAAATATAACTATATATTTTTTTTTATAAAATGGTTTTTTTCTAATTTAAATAAAATTATCATATCATATATAGTTTGAGATATATACCAAGGATTTAATAAATGAGGATAAACCTTATTTCTATCATATCAAATAATAATTTAAATCACTGATTATCAAAATATAATATAATTATATTGTACATTATATGAACATCTTATAATCTTTATAGAAATATTTATCTATATATCACTCTAATAAATTTCAATTCCTCTACTATATCCATAAACTATCCTTTAATAAACGGAAAAATTTTTCATATAAATAAACATCAAAAATAATCTTATTTTAATATAAACGAGTTTTTAAAATTTTATAATTAATTTTTGAAATATAAAAATTAATTCTTCTAATAATATTATTAATTTTTTAAAAAGAATTTAAAAGTAAAAAAAGATTATAATTTGGTTTAATATATTAATTATAAATATTCATTTTTATAATAGATATTTTTGGTATAAATGAATTAAATACAATCAAATTATATCCTTTTAGTTTATTAGAACATGTAATTTCTATTGATTCTTGAACAGTAGATTTTTATCAAGAGATAAATGAACTAGTTTGCTTTAGACTAATATTATTATTTGTTGTTATATTTAGATTAGAGGTCTGAGCATAAATAGCTATTACTTGATTATTTATACTAATTCATTCATAATACTAAAAATATGCTGAATATATGAAAGTAAATTTATTTACTAAATGCCTTAAATTTAAAATTTGGATATATTGAGTTTTAAAATATGAAAAAAACCTTAAGCTATACTTTAAAATTTAAAATAGCTAGCTATGTAAATTTTCCAATTATAGTTACAGGTTAGTAAATAGAATAACCAGAATATTAAATAAGTATAGTAGCTATGATAAATTATATTACGTATATGAATGTAATTAAATTTTTCAGAGGACTTGTTTAAACTATCTACCAAACCATAAATTCATCTGGAATATTAAGGGAAATACATTTTTTAATAGTATTACACGATTCAAAAATTTGTTTCTCAAAACATTATTTTTTTATAAACATCTGATAATGATTCAATCTTGTTATTCTGTTTTATATCTTTTGTTGATAAATAACCATAATAATATTCTATGTAATCCATCAATCTATTGAAGAGAACTACTTTATAAACATTTATCAATATTCATATACTTTTTTAATATTACTTGAGTTAAGAATATAGTTAATAATGTAATTGTAAAAAATTGTTTTTTACTATAATCAAATTATTATAAAAAAGATTAGGATTTATTACAAAAAAATAAAATCTGTTTTTAAAAAATTTTAAATCTAAAAAAAATAAAAAAAGAGAGAGTGTGGGTTTAGAATAAACCCAAGCTGTATACGTTCACTGTTATTGAGTCTTCAGCTGATTCAAGTCCTACTTTGTCGATTGCTGTTGCTGTGATTGTAAGTGGTCCGAAGTGCATTCCTTTGAATTCGTCTTCGTATGGTGCTGTATCATCCCAGCCAGTTCCACCGTCATATGAGAATAATACTTTGAATACACCGCTTCCACCGGCATCATCAGCTGTTGCAGCAATTGGTACTCTTCCGATACAGAGTGTTGTATCACTTAAGATACGATCCATTATTGGACTTCCGAATAGATAGAGTTTTCCTTGTTCTGGGCTGGTTATTGTAACAGATGGTGTTGTTGTATCAACAGTAT
>CAZVNH010000499.1:0-1966 GCA_964628575.1 uncultured Thermoplasmatales archaeon
GGTACGGGTAATGGAAATAAGGGATCATTGTTACTAACGTGAACATATCCTTGTTTTGGAATTTCAATATCAATAGTTGGTGGATTTGGTTCATACTCTTCAGCTGGTAGTCCTAATGGATTCATTAATGGATTAAAATCAATTCCAAATTTACGTATATAATTTGGTATATCACTTATTCCATCGTCGTTTCTATCTATTTTATACCATTGTGTTGACCAATAATTTCCAAAACCTTGATAATCCCACATATTTCCTTGTAAAGCACTTTCATCACGTGCAGAAAATGTGTTATTTATAAAATTGTTTTTTGTAATTATATTATTTTTAAAATCACCGATATATAAACCAATAAAGTTACCCATAATATTATTTTCTGAAACAATAACATTTTCAGACCTTATCTCAATACCTGATGATGTTGAACTATCATTTCCACTGTTTATTATTGTAAAACTACTAATGTTCACATTATCAGAAGTTATTGTAACACAATTGTTAATAAAATTTCCATCTATAACTGGATTACCGGCATCACCTCCAGATCCTAATTCATCTGGAATTCCTTTTATTATTATTGGTTTATCAATTATTATATTTTCGATATAACTCCCACTATAAACATGGATTATATCATAATCTTGCGCATTATCTATTGCATCTTGAATACTTTGATAATCACCATCTCCTTCATTATCAACAATTATATAGTTTGGATCATTTGTATTATTGCCAATTGTATTAGGAATAATACTGATTCCGCCTAACATTATTAGTAATATTAAAACAATATATTTCCTCATTGTTTTACCCCCACGTTATTTTTTCAATATGTATTGTATATTTTCTTTTAAATTTTGCGTTAGTATAAAAATATTATTTTAAAATCAATTTTTATTTTTATTTTGTTGTTGGATCTTTGCCCATGTATCTCTTAATCCTGTTGTTTTATTTATGACAATATTATCATCTGTTGTATCTTTATCAATACAGAAATATCCAATTCGTTCAAATTGAAATCTATCTAAAGGCTTTAGGTTTTTAATTGCAGGATCAATTTTACAGTTCTGTAATATTTCAAGTGAATTTGGATTTATAAATTCCTTAAAATCCTTATTTTTTTGACCTGCAGGATCCTCGATTGTGAATAATCTATCATAAAGTCTTACTTCTGCATCTATTGCATTATCTGCTGATATCCAGTGTATTGTTGATTTAACTTTTCGACCGTCTGGTGCATATCCGCCTTTTGTTTTTGGATCAATTGTACAAATAAGTTCAACGATTTTTCCGTTTTTCTTAATTGCCTCTTTACATGTTACAAGATATGAATATCTAAATCTAACTTCACGTCCTATTGTTAATCTGAAGAATTTTTTTGGTGGATCTTCCATAAAATCATCTTGCTCGATAAATATTGTTTTTGAAAATGGAATTTTTCGTGTTCCAGATTTTGGGTCTTCAGGATTATTAACTGCTTCAAAATATTCAACTTTATCATCTGGATAATTTTCAATTACAACCTTAAGTGGTTTTAAAACACCCATATATCTTTGTGCAGTTTTGTTTAAATCATCTCGAATACAATATTCAAGAAATTCAAAATCTACTGTACTGTTTACTTTAGCTATACCTATCCTATTGCAAAAGTTTCTAATAGACTGAGGTGAATAACCACGTCTTCTCATTCCACTTATTGTAGGAAGTCTAGGGTCATTCCATCCATTAACATATTTTTCATCAACAAGTTCTTTAAGCATTCTTTTACTCATTACAGTATATGTAAGATTTAATCGCGCAAATTCAATTTGCTGAGGATGATAAACTCCTAATTGATCAAGAAACCAGTCGTAAAGAGGACGATGGTTTTCAAACTCAAGTGTGCAAATCGAGTGTGTAATTCCCTCGACTGAATCCTCAAGACCATGTGCCCAATCATACATTGGATAAATGCACCATTTATCAC
>CAZVNH010000500.1:0-1960 GCA_964628575.1 uncultured Thermoplasmatales archaeon
GATGAAAAAACATGCAAGTAAATATACAAAAATCAATTTTGGAGAAGAAGTTACAAATATTACAAAGCAAAAAGATGATTTTACAATCAAAACAGATAACCAGAATTACAATGTAAAAGCAGTACTTCTCTGTATGGGAACAGAATACCGCAAGCTTGGTGCATCTGGTGAAAAAGAGCTACAGGGTAAAGGAGTTAGCTACTGTGCAACATGTGATGGTTTCTTTTTTAAAAATAAAAAAGTAGCAGTTGTCGGTGGTGGAAACACTGCAGTTGTTGAAGCAATATACTTGAAACAGATTGGTTGTAAAGAGGTATATCTTATCCATCGTCGTGATCAACTACGTGCAGAAAAAGCATATGAGGATGAAGCAGTTTCAAAGGGTGTAAAAATAATTTTTGATACCCATGTAAAGTCTATTAATGGTAAAGAAAAAGTAGAATATCTTGATATTTATAATGTAAAAACAAATAAAAAATCTAAAATTGAAATTGATGGAATATTTATTAGTATAGGGGAAGAACCTCAAAATAGTCTTGCAAAAAATCTTGGTATAACTCTTGACGAAAAAGGATATATCATTGTTGATAAACAAGGACGAACTAATATTAATGGAGTATACGCTGCAGGTGATATAACAGGTGGTTTACGTCAAGTCGTTACTGCTTGTGCAGAAGGTGCCATTGCTGCCCTTGCCTCAACTGAAGTAATTGGAAAAAAATATCCCTATTAACCTATTTTTACAAAATTTTACTCCAAATTTACTATTAAAGGAGAAAACAATTTGTTTTTATGAAAATTAAAAAATGTGAGGTTAAAAAAGGATGAATATAATATCATTTTGGTATAAGGGAGGAAAAAAAGAATGAAATCTGATAGATTTAATAAATTTTTATTGATAATTTTTATTTCATTATTGGTTTTTAGTAAAAGTGTAATTCTATTGAAAGCCGACGATCTAAATAATTCTGTTCAATTTGGTGTAACAATATCTGCTTCTATAGATCAACCAGCTGAGTTAGATAGTTATTCTTTTAGTTTGGATGTTGGTGATTCTGTTTTGGTTCGTATGAGTGAGGTTGATGTTGGTCTTTTTCCTTCTGTTAGGTTGTTTAATGGTAGTGGTGTTTTGGTTGCGGAGAGTTCTGGTGATTATTCTGCTGAGTTTGTTTATAGTGTTGTTGAGGGTGGGTTGTTTACTGTTTTTGCTGGTGATAGTTATGGTACTCATGTTGGTGATTATGGTGTTTTTATTCAGAGAATAAATAAACCGGGAAAATCCTTTTCTCCAAAAAATGACGAGACTTTATCTGCATCATTATATATGTTTACTAAACTTGATACATATATTTTTTCTGCAAATACAGGTGATTCTGTTTTGGTTCGTATGAGTGAGGTTGATGTTGGTCTTTTTCCTTCTGTTAGGTTGTTTAATGGTAGTGGTGTTTTGGTTGCGGAGAGTTCTGGTGATTATTCTGCTGAGTTTGTTTATAGTGTTGTTGAGGGTGGGTTGTTTACTGTTTTTGCTGGTGATAGTTATGGTACACATACTGGAAACTATAGTATCTATTTTCATGGAATAGAATATTACAAATCAGAAATAGAAGAAGAAAATGTAACAAATATTACTGAAGATGAACTGCCTGTAAAGGTTATTACATCAATTGCAGCTGTAGCAGCGGGAGCAACAATTCTAATAGGAGTTCTTTCAACAGGTTTAGGTAAATATAAATTCTATTCTTTTCTTGGTTTACTTGGTCCTTTATATCTTAGAACTGTAAAAGAAGAAGTTTTTGATAACGAAAAAAGACTGTCTATGTACAATCATATTGCAGAAAATCAACCAGTAGTCTATTCAGATATTAAAAGAGCGTGTAATCTATCTGATGGAGAAATCAATTGGCATTCCAATATGATGATACAACTTGATTTAATTAGAGCTGAGAGGAAAGGTTTCCAT
>CAZVNH010000501.1:0-1938 GCA_964628575.1 uncultured Thermoplasmatales archaeon
AGTCAATAAGTACTTTAAAGTAGGAAAAGGTATGCTGGAAAAAAGTTTCACTCTAGGAAGCCATTCTACATAGCACTAAATTAGATTTATACATCTGGAATGACCCGTTAGAAAAGACTTCAAAGTTGAATTTACTATATAGTAGTTGAAAGGAATATAGTAAGTGCTTTGAAACTTTTTGGAAGCATACCTTTTCCGGATGTACTGTAACATACTTATTGATTTTAATATAAGGCCTAACTTTTCTGATAAATTTAATTTTATTGTTCGTTATCTATATTTTACATTAAATATTTTTTTGTTTCTATATAAATTATTAAATTTTTTTGAACTATTTTATTTCTCATAGCATATACAAAAAAGAGACCAGTTGACGTAAAAATCGTCTGGCCTCCTATGTACAATTACTATTCTTCTTTTATCTCTGCTTCAGCCTCTGGTTCTATCTCAGCAGCAGCAACAACTTCTTCTAGTTTATTGCCACATTTAGGGCAATATGCAACAGCAGCCGCCACCTCCGTACCACAGGATTGACAAACCTTGGAATCTTTTAGATCAAGTATTTTTTGCTTAAGCTGTTTGATTGTCTCTTTATATGTTTCTATCTCTTCACATTGTTTGGAATAAGCACCTGTTTCTCCTTTAGTAAAAGATTCGTATACACTCTTACCAATTTCAGAATAAACCTTTTTTATTTTGTCTTCTTCACTACTAATGCTCATATTTAATTTAGTTATTTCAACTAATTCACCAGATTTCTTAGCAGCCACTTTAGCAGTGTCAGTAACTTTTTGTTTTAGATTTTCAAATAATGACATATATAACCCTCCTCAATTAATTCTAGAAATTTTAGGTAACTACTTCATAATATATAATATACTATTTTAGAATAAAAATCAATAGTTTAATTAATTTTTTTAATTTATATATTAATATATTTAATTACAACATTAATTCTTTAAATATTTATACAATCAACAAATTAATACACTATTAAAAGCTATTATGATATATTATATTAATCTGATACATTATTATTAATATTTTTAAAAAGTTTAACATAAACCTCTAAAAAAACTACGTTAAAAACGTAGTTTTTTCATTACCTATATATAATTTTTATAACTGCTTTCATCATAATAAATTTGAAAAAGCCCTTTTATTACATCATTATAATTTTGGCTAGTAACATTATGTACATCATATTTATCAATCTGTAAATACATTGATATATTATACTCTTCCAAATTGTCCATTAATGTACTAATAATATCTATCGATTCTAATGGTTTACTATATACATAAATCCAATTCTCAATATCTTCTTCCATGTATATTTCCTTTTGATAATATTTTTTTAAAAATTTTTTTATCTCACCTTTTTCCTTTGACCACAAGTGGATTGAAACTGACATATTTTATTCCTCCAAATTTTAATTTGCTACAGCTTTTACTTTAATATCTCTTAGTTATTATATATATATCTGTTTACATAATATATTTGACACTATCTTTGAAAATCCTTTATGTAATTTTTTCATATTTATTAAAATGTATAAAGAAGAAATATATAAACAATCTTTTAAAGCAAAATATATAGTATTTTTAGAGATTTATCTGAAATAATATATATATTGATATTTATTATTTCAGCATAATATAAATAAATTCTAGTCTAAGATTTGTATTTTAATAGCAGTAATATTAGTAACTATAGACTGGAGAAAAATATTAATTATTGATATGGAGGTAAATACAAGTATAACTTAAAAGTTATACTTTAAAAGGATTATGAGATTATTTAGTTTTTTTATTTCAATATTTTTAATGCTATTTTTGTTGACTGGGTGTCCAGATTCTAATGAGAAGAAAAATAAAGATGACCAACAATCACAAAAAAGTGATAAGAAAGAAGAAAAAGTTCCCGGTGAATTAGAA
>CAZVNH010000502.1:0-1926 GCA_964628575.1 uncultured Thermoplasmatales archaeon
GTTCCTTAGTATTAATAATGGGAAAAGAGTGCCAATATCTCTCTTCTAAGTTATCACAAGTCCTGTGTAATATATTAGATATGAAATAGGAGTAAGATAAATTATCAATTTTGTATATGTTAAAAAAATCAGAATTGACATTTACTGGTGGATTAAGCAAATTTCCTTGTTCTTTTTTCCAAAATCTAATAAAATATTTTTCGCCCAAAGAAATATGATTGACAATTTTTTTAGAATTTTTTAATGTATTGTATATATTGCTAGTATTAATTTTATAAAGATTACCCGCCTTATTTTTAAAATCAAAGCTTAACACACCAATGAATATTTCATTATAATTTTCGAGTAAATCCTCTAGCGAGCTTTCTAATTTTTTAAATGTATCTCTGAAATTAGCTGGACTTAAATTAGATTTTACCTCGATAACTCCCTTAACATTTTTTGGAGTAGTCACTATAAAATCCCCATATTTCATAATCAATGGAATTCGATTGTCATAAATGATTATATCATGTTGTTTTGACAATTTAATTATATTATTGTTTTCCATTTTTTTAATAATAAATCCAGTACCTGTAGAGATATGTTGAGGTAGTTGAGAATTAATAGCTTTAATCAAAATTGATTCTTTATAACGTCCTTCTTCTCCCCAATTTGCTGGACCGATTAAATCTCGAACCCGATTTTTCACAATTTCAAGTTCTTGGGTTATTGATTTTTGGAATCTTAATGAATCTGGCATATTTCATTTTGTCTCCTCAATACTCAATCTTTGAATTAAATACTCTTTTATAAATATCTCCTTAACAACTGTTAGGAAAAAACTATTCAGATATGTTGATAATACATAACATTCTCTTCTCATAAGATATATGCGAGTCTTAGCCTCTCATCACTATACATTGATATGAAGTATAAGTCTCCCATATTAATCTCCCTATTCAAAAAACATCAATAAAAACTCTACCGAGAAAAACACATCCAAATCATTGTATTAAAAATCATTAGATTTGTAGAATTTAAAAGGTTTATTCGTCATTATATATTATAATGAAGTAGTTACTAAGGAATATTTTATTTTCTGAAATACTTGTAACTAAAGTGATGCAGGATATCAGGATAAATTGGTGATTTTATCGAGGAATATTTACCTTATTAGAATTCTATTTTCAAGACGGAAAGGATTAGGTTTGAATTATTCTGAACAAGTTGTTTATTAATTTTTCAAGTAATGGGAATCTTTCAAACAGTCTTTGGAATAATGGATTATAATATTTGGGTTTAGGAACTTCAACTGATAAAGGATCAGACCAATCACTTTCATCTCCCTGAGAATCTTTAGCTTTTACCTTAATATTATATCTACCTTTATATGTCCAATTATGAGAAGAAGATATTATCTCACTTGAATTAAATGGACCAATCCAATCACTAATATTTCCATCACCCCAGTCCCACATATAATATATTTTATCATTTTCAATATCAGATGATGATGTTCTATAGATTTCCGTTTCATTTATCTTTAATTTTGTTATTCCTTGTGGTTTATCTGGAGTAGTTGGTCGATTATTATATGATCTATGATTTAAACTACAATTTATCAAACTAGAAGAATTATCCTTTTCAATAAATGTTACAAAAGGATAAGAATTATGATAACTCCAATCGACATTATCAATATATCTAGCTGATTCATAGATTATATTATGATTAAATGTATCGTCTTCTATACTTGTTGCAATTAATGCTTCATTCATATAATCTTTCCAACATATCAAAGGTTTATTATTATCATTAAGTAATACTGGATTTAAAATATTTCCTTGATGTATTATTTGAATATCTCCAGTATCCATATTATAGAGACATAACTCTGATATATTATCTTCTTTTAATCTAACCCAAGTAATACATAAAACATTG
>CAZVNH010000503.1:0-1923 GCA_964628575.1 uncultured Thermoplasmatales archaeon
GGCTTATTCCCTCTTGAAAGGCTTCGCCTATTGTATTGCCAAGAGCGATGTTTCTTGGTACAAACTGCGTCCAAGTTGTATACCAAGATGTTGGCCAGGGATCAAAAACTTGGAAAACAGAACCATGTCTAATAAGTGAAAGATGTAGATATTTATTGGCAACCAGACATGCACCGTTTACAACACCTACTGAATGGATGTTTTCGAGTGAATCATCAAACTCAAGACCGTTATGGTTTTCAACACCAAGTTTAAATAAAGCAATACTACCGACTATACCATCATAATAGTCTTCAGAGTCTTTAAGCCATTCTGGTGTAAAATATCTTAATATTGGTAGATTTGAAATCTTGCTGATAATATCAAGAATTGGTTTTTTTGCAAGACCGATATCTAAACTTGTTCTTAAAAGACCATGACCAGTTAAACCATCACCGGTGGGATTTCCAAATAGCATTGGAATAATTCCATAGTTCTCCATAGTAAGGGTATCTGGTTCTTCTGTTGAACCAAGGTACCATTCATATCCACGCCAGGGATTTTTTTCATATATGAATTTGTTATCTGCATTCCAAAAATCAAGAGTACCGCTTTCTCCTGCGCTACCATGAGCACTACCCATCCAAAGGAGTACTCCCTGGTTTAGATTACTTATAACTGCTTCATAATTTGTTGAAAAAACGTTTTCATATCCACCTTGTTTTATATAAAAAGGGATTACCTCTGATTGACTGAAATCTGGAAAGATACTTCCCTCTTCACCTGTTACACCATTATCTATTTTGTTGAAAGTTGATGATTCAAAGGGTATCATACCTGATGCACATTTATATTCCCAACCCCAGTATTTAGAAGCTCTTTCATTAAAGCGATGGGTATATGTTAAATAGGTGTGTAAAACAGGATTATAAAATACTTCTTCTTTTGAATTCTCTGTTATTTTTAAACCAAGTTTACCCCACCATGGAAACTGTCTTGTACTTGAGCTTCCATCCTCAAGTGTAACTCCATTTGTGTTGGTAGCAGGATTTACAAAAACAAGGGATGGATAGAAAATGTTTCTTGAAATCCAGTATGATGTATCAACTGGAGAACCATAGAATCTACCTGGAGCTGCTTTTCCAAAAAATACACGATCCCATGGTGTACCAATATCATATTTTCCAGCAACTGTTATAATATATTCCATGCCATCTTTATCAAAATCATATTCTTTTAAGAAATCATAAACCCTTGTACCTGTTAGATACATTTCTGCTACAGATGGAAGAGCTCTAACTCCTCCTGATCTTTGCTCGTTTATTTTCCAGAATTCTGTATGCCATACAGCAGCAGAGGAAAGACGCGGATGATTCTCAAGGATAAGAACTGGTGTACCATGATGAGCTGCACAATAAGCAGCAGGACCTATAAATAAAGCATTAGGATATTCACCAGCAGGTTTTCTTTCTTTTACATACCAATAAGACCAGGGATCAATTGTTGAAAATACAACATCATTGCTATCTGTATGTTTTCTTATTTCGTTATAGATTTTATCTAAATCTATAAAATGGTTCTTTATCTTTGCTATTTTGTTTATTTGTTTCTCTGTTTCAGAATTTATATGTCCTCCGATATCAATTAAAATAACGTTTTTAACTCCAAGTTTATATAAAACATCTTCAGTTGCTTTTGGTAGACTTGATTCTGTTGTATAAATCAATGGAACATTTAGTATACTTGCAAGAACTGCACCTTCTGTTGCTGATGTTAAACCATCACCTTTTTTCTTGGTTATTCCTTGTTTAAATGTATATTCAATTTTAAAATCGATATCTTGATTAATATCATTCATTGTAAAAACAGAAATTGCATAGTTTTCATTTTCTCTGCATTCACCCAACTGGTCAAGATACATTATTTGTTCCTCAGAATTTTCTT
>CAZVNH010000504.1:0-1912 GCA_964628575.1 uncultured Thermoplasmatales archaeon
GGACATGATGGATCAGTCGGAACAAGTGCAGATTATGGTTTAGATATTTTAGGTGGATGGACTCAATGGATCGTATTTCAACTAGATAACCCAATTTCATGTGATAAAATAAAAATTAATGCAAAGAAAAACAGTTGTATTGATAGGATGGATTGGGAGGTAGGTATAGGATCACCGAGTTCAGGTACTATTAAAGATTATGATTATGACGAATATAATTGGGTTGATCATAGCTATACAGAATTTTTATTAGACGACACTTATGAGGATATACAATGGATATCAATGAGATTTCATCAAGGAGGATCCTGTAATTGGGTAAGTAATCCAGCTCGTATATGGGAAGTACAGTTTCATTGGGCTCCACCAACATGTACAACCAATAGCTATGAATTTTTTGGTGGTACAACTGGAAATTTGTATAATATTGAAGGTACTCTTATAGATGATTCAGGAGAAGCATGTGAATATGGTTTTCAAACAGAGCCTGAGCAAACTGGTCTTTTTCATGGTACAATATATGAAGATCAAAGTTTTGAACAAACTGTAGAGGTTGAACCAGCTTATTATTTAGAATATAGAGCTAAAGTTCAAAACAAAGCTCCAGATGACCATGGAATTGGATATGGTAGTTGGAATGGTTTTATCAGAGCACCAGAACAACCAGATTTTACAATTTCTCCTGGTGATGAATGTTTGTATGTTAGTTGGGATTTACCTGAGGCAGGCCCTGGAGTAGAACTTAGATCTGTTGTAGAATGTGATGGAGTTGTTGTATATGATGCATATGGTGACGATTGTTTAATACCTGATTTGAATAATGGACAAGAATATACTATAACTCTTAAAATTGAAGCATCTCATCCAGGTTATCAAACCAGTGGAGATTCAGCATGGTCAGAGGTAACAACAAAAACTGGAACACCGGTGCCTGGAGCCCCAACTTATATTGCACCAAATATTCCATCAATACCTTTGGGTTCTTCATCAATTGCACAGGGTTGTCCTGAATATTATACTACAACCGCAACACATCCTAGTGGAGACCCGATATATGTTCAATTCAAAGTTGATAATGTTATACAAGATTTAATTGGACCTCAAGATTCAGGATCTGATTTTTCTGATTTTATTACTACTTGGAATGATGAAGGTACAACCATTGAAATCTGTGCAAGAGCTAAAACACCAGGAGGTCCTTCTAGTGATTGGTCAGATCCAAAAATCGTTACAGTAGTAGCAACCTTACCAAATGCTGCTCCAGGATTACCTACTAATATTAATGGTCCAACAGATTTAGATATAGAAGAAGTTGGTTATTTTAGTGCTATTGCAATTGATCCAAATGAAGATAAAATCTGTTATCGAATGGATTGGCATGCTGAGTTAGGATATTTTGAAGACCCTGGAGCAGGCCCAATCGTTATGGCACCTAATTGGATACCAAGTTCTCATATTACAAGTTGGACAGATTGGGGTCCATCTAATTTTCCACCTTCTAATTTACCATCAGCTTCATATAGTGAAGCAGGAATTTATCAGATTCGTTTCCAAGCAAAAGATGATGAATCAAATGAAGGTAGATGGTCTGATCCATTTTATGTCGTTGTTGGTGATGGAAATAATCCACCCTCAGAACCAGTAATAACTGGTCCTGATGAACTTGAAGTTGGAGAAATAGGTTTCTTTAGTGCAGTTTCAACAGATGATGAAGGTCTTATTAGATATGGCTTTGATTGGGATGGAACTGATGAATATGCTGAGTACGAATGGACAGAAGAATTTTATCCTAGCGGAGCTCCAGTAACTCTAGCTCATTCTTGGTCAGGAGGAGGTTCATATAAAATAAAAGTGAGAGCTGTAGATGAAGGAGGTCTGATAACTGAAAGTAATACATTACTAGATGTTGTAG
>CAZVNH010000505.1:0-1911 GCA_964628575.1 uncultured Thermoplasmatales archaeon
GCTTTTAATTGGGCAAGACCAAAGATTTTTTTTAAAAACTCAATTATTTGGCTTGGAATATGGACTTATTTCTTCTTAGTTGAATATGAATTTCAAAGAGATGAAAATGGACTTGATCCAGAAGCAGCTTTTCAAGCAGCATTAAATGCAGCTATGTGGACATTTTATGAATTTTGCCTTGTTCAATTAGAAGCAATTTTAATGTCTGGTGGAAGTTTTATGTTAAATTGGCCACATATGATAGATAAATATAATCCATTATTTAGAAGTAAAGAACTAATAATAGTTGACAATGTAGGGTCAACAAATAATGGAAAATTAGAAGTTCCTACAATGCCTGATATATGGGAAAAACCTGCATATGAAGTTTTTTCTGATGATTTCAAAAACGATATAACCCAAGGAGAATATGATGAAATTTCTTGGTTTAACTGGCAAGAAATCGATGAAGAATCCTGGCCAACACTACAGGCAAACGCAGATTTTCAGGTAGGTATTAGTACATCTGTTGATTTTAATGGAGAAGCAATAAATGGTCCTCCAGAATTTTCATATAAATGGGATTTTGGAGACGGTGAAACAAGTACAGAACAAAATCCAAATCATATATATGGAAGTTCAGGAGAATATACTGTTAAACTTGATATTACAGATGGCAAGGGAAGAACAGCAAATACCGTAATTGATAATGTAAAGATACAGAGAAGAAGTAGAGCAATAGGAATATTTGATATATTTTCTTTAAAGAATAATTTTTTAAATCTATTCTTTCAATTACTAAAATAATAGATTATATCAAATATTTTTTTTCTTTTTTTTAAACTTTGATATCAAAATTTTTTATTAAAACTTTTTTTATAACTTTTACCAACACACTAAAAAACTATTTTTTATTTACAGTTAAGGAAAAGGAGAGTTTATGATAAAACGGGAAGAGATTCAAAAATTAATTTATTCTTATGATAATAAAAATATTACAATAGGTGTTTTAGGCGGACATTCTGGTCTTGATGTTTGTCGTGGTGCTAAAAAGCATGGATTTAAAACACTTGCAGTATGTCAAAAAGGTAGAGAAAAAACATATACAAAATATTATAAAACACGCAAAGACGGTCGAGGATGTATAGATGATACAATTGTTCTTGATAAATTTAGAGAGATTACAAAACCAAAGATTCAGGAAGAACTTAGAAATAGAAACACGATTTTTATCCATAACAGGTATTTTTGGGTATATTTTGATTTCAGAGATATTGAGAATAACTTTATGGTTCCAATTTATGGAACTAGAGGAATGGTAAAGCTTGAAGAGCGAGATGTTCCAAAAAATCAATACTATTTACTTGAAAAAGCTGGTATTAGATATCCAAAGATATATAAAACACCAAAAGAAATTGATAGATTGGTAATAGTGAAAGTAAATGAAGCAATTAGAGGATATGAAAGAGCTTTTTTTTATGCTACAAGTTCTGATGATTATAAGAAAAAATCAGATGATATGCTTAAGAAAAAACTAATTACAAAAGATGCACTTGATAAAGCAGTAATCGAGGAGTATATTGTTGGTGCGCAAATAAATTTTAATTATTTTTATTCTGTTATTGATAATGAACTTGAAATCATGGGAACTGATACAAGAAGACAGACAAACCTTGATGGCCTTATAAGACTTCCAGCTGATGAGCAACTTGAGGTCCTTAAATATCTAAAACCAAAAATGATAGAAACTGGTCATATCGCAGCAACAACTAAGGAAAGTATTATTGAAAAAATTTTTACACTTGGAGAAAAATTTGTTAAAACTACTCAAAAGGATGTTCCACCTGGAATAATCGGTCCTTTTGCACTTCAAGGAGCAATTGCTGCAGATAGAGGAAAAGAAGAAATGGTAGTGTTTGATGTATCTATGAG
>CAZVNH010000506.1:0-1906 GCA_964628575.1 uncultured Thermoplasmatales archaeon
ATTCCAATCATACCAATAATTATTTTTATAATAATTAAAATTGAAAAACTGCCAATGTTTTATAATACCATTGCCCATGAAATTATTAAAATATATTTTATTAAAAAGTGTAAGATAATCTACTTCAATATCATGTTTATTATCTAAAAAATTGCAATATGTAACCTTTGAGTTTCTATGGCCATTAAAAAAGCAAATACCACCTGTATTATTATTAAAATAACAATGTGTAACATGATTATTCCTTGAGTTTTCAATAAATACAATACCATCTAAATTATCAATAAATAAATTATCAATGACTATATTTTTACTTGAAGTATTAGAGAAAAGAATAGCAATATAATTACTATTAAAAATATTTCCATCGATATTATTTGAATTTGAATTAACCTTTATACCAGAACATCCATTTTTACTATTAATAACTTTAAAACCATTGACATTTACATTTTTATTATTTATTTTAATAACATCGTCAATAAAACAACCATCAATAACTGTTGTTTCTCTATCTTCACCTATTAAATTAATGCTCTTATTAATCCATATATTCTCGAGATATGGTGAACTTTCATTATAGACATATATAGTATCACTAGATTTTGCATCATTTATTGCACTCTGAATGTTACTATAATTTCCAGGTCCATTGCCTCCAACATATAAAATATTACCACCAGAAGATGAGATTAGGTTTTTACTTGTTGATATGGATAAATTAGAATAAAATAATAAAATAACAATTGCAATAACCAATTCCTTCCTCAAATTAATATAATGCATGAACTACCTCCCTCATTTATACTATTTTTAATAGAAATTTATATATATAAATCCTTGTAGGGAGTAATCATTATACAGAATATATTATAATAGAGGTTTATTGGTATAGTCATTAAATAAAAATAATTGAAAAATATTATTTTTTATATCAAACTAAGACGACATTGTTCAGCTCTGTAAGGTTATCAAGATCATTCATTTTTATCATGTTTGATGATACTGTATAGAGAACATCTTCGATGTATAAACTTCGTTGTATAGAGTTACCTGTATCATACCAGTAATATTCTTCTTTTTCGTCCTCTTCAGTTTCTTTTTGAACTTTATAGTCATGAGTGATTGATCCCTTGAAATCAAAACCAGTTAGGTTTATATCAAATACATAGGCAGATTGTTTATAATAGCTTCCAACAGGTATAACAAGAAGATTCTTTTCTCTATCAAACAAGAATGCCTTATGCTCGTATAAAGCAGATGAGTCAGACCAGTACCAATTAGTTTCATCCTCATCATTTATTACATATGTATCAATTTCAACTGGTGACTCCATTGAACTAACATCAAATAGTGTAAGTTTTACAAGGGAGTCTTCTTTACCAATACCAATAATATGGGTATCATCATAGGGATGAAGATATGTTGAATACCCAGGTATTTTTAACCATCCAATTATCTCGGGATCTGTAGGAACACTAAGGTCTATAACATAGAAAGGATCTACCTGTTTGAATGTAACCAAATAACAAGTTGTACCAACAAATCGTGTTGCATATATTTGTTCACCAAGAGCAATATTTTTAACGCTTCCAATAACTGTTAAATCTTGATCTAAAACAAAGACATTATTACTTGAATTAACACTACCAATAAAATTACTTACTGCTGATCCACTAATGGTGGTAGAAACATAGAGATACCCGTTCTCTTCACTAAAGGAAAACTGATTAGTTGTATATCCAGGTAAATTCCCCTGGGCCATATAGGTAATATCTCCTTCACTGATTTGGATACGATGGATAATAGTACGTTCTATTTCCTCGGCCACTTTTTCTACGATATCCTGTTTATCCTCCTCAGGAATCTCCTGAGCATAATTCTGTAATATCCATTGTGTCACTGT
>CAZVNH010000507.1:0-1896 GCA_964628575.1 uncultured Thermoplasmatales archaeon
CACCTTTACTCCATTATTTGAGAGTTCTCTTCCAGCCATAAGACCACTTGGCCCTCCTCCCAGGATAATAACATCTGTTTTAGCAAATTGTTTCATATCCTCTGCAAAATTACTTACTATTGCATTAGTTATTTCACTCTCTGTTGTAGATTTAAACATGTTTTTTCCTCCAAATTAAATACTTACCAATTGGCAAGTATTTAAATATCAGATAATTATTATATATAGCTTACGGTGAAAAATTATGAAAACTCCTTGTGAAATTATTGTATGGAATATTGTACCAATTATACGAAAAGAATTTGCAAAAAATTTAAATGAAAATTATGGTCTTAATCAAAGAAAAGTTGCTGATAAGTTAGGAATTACTGAGTCTACCGTATCACGATACTTATCTGGGAAAAGAGGAATATTAGAAATAACCGATGATGATATATTAGAAGAGATTAAATCATCTACCAACAAAATTGCAAAAGAAAATGGATCTACAGTTGTTGAAGAAACATGTAGGATCTGTAGACTTTTAAAATCTAAAGAATTTCTTGAAGGAATCAATTATGCCTGTGAATGATAGATATAGTAGACAGATTTTGTTAAGAAATATCAAAGCAATTGGACAAAAAAACCTATCAAATAGTAATGTAGTTATCATTGGTTGTGGAGCCTTAGGAACAACTATTGCTAATAATTTGGTTAGAAGTGGTATTGGTAACATTAGAATTGTTGATAGAGATATTGTAGAACTAAATAACCTTCAAAGACAAAATCTTTTTGATGAAAACGATATTGGTTTTCCAAAAGCTTCAACTGCTGCAGAGAAACTAAGAAAAATTAACTCAGATATTAAAATCGATTATATTGTTGATGATGTTAACTATGAGAATATCGAGAATATAATCAGAAATATGGATGTTGTAGTAGACGGAACCGACAATATGCTAATTCGATTTTTAATAAATGATGCATGTACAAAACATAGTATACCTTGGGTGTACGGTGGAGCAATAGAGACCCAGGGTATGACAATGAATATTATCCCAGATAAAACACCATGTTTTCGATGTATCGTAAAAGATCTTCCAGAAGCAGGATCATTGCCAACATGTGATACAGTAGGTGTTATTAATTCAATTCCTGTAATTATTGCATCAATAGAAAGTACCGAGGTTATAAAAATACTCATTGGAAAAGACATCAATAAAAAACTTCTTGTCTATGATGTATGGAAACATGATTTTCATGCAATCAATATCAAGAAAAAAAATTATTGTAAATGCTGTGTAAAACATGATTTTGAGTTTTTAAATGCAAAAACAAAAAATGAAATAGTCTCTATATGTGGATCTGGTGCGATACAAATAACACCTGCCAAAACTACAAAAATCTCATTTAAAGATTTAGGGAAGAAATTACAAAAATTAGGTGAAGTCGACTTCCATGAAATAGTTCTAAGATTTAGAATCAATGGTTATGAATTTAATATTTTTAAGAATGGTAGAACAATTATTATAGGAACTAATGACAAGATAATTGCAAAATCATTGTATGCAAAATATATAGGTGTATAATTTTTTATGATTAAGATAGAACAAATTGATAGAAAAAAATTTGATAGTACTGCAAAAAAGATTAAACAATTGAAAGAAGAAAAAAACGCGGTTATCCTAGCACACAACTATCAACGACCCGAGGTTCAGGATATTGCTGATTTTGTTGGTGACTCTCTTGGATTAGCGCAAAAAGCAACACAGACGAATGCAGAGGTGATTATTTTTTGCGGTGTTGATTTCATGGCTGAGAGTGCAAAAATACTCAACTCTGATAAGATTGTTGTTCATTCTGATATAAAAGCTCAATGCCCGATGGCAGCTATGGTTGATGTTGAAAGTCTTAGAT
>CAZVNH010000508.1:0-1895 GCA_964628575.1 uncultured Thermoplasmatales archaeon
GTTTCGTTAATTGATATATGAAAAAGGTAAAAAATTCAGATCAGTATTGGATATCACACGGATTGGACCTGTTTCAATTCTTTGGATTACTCCAAGTTATTCATTGAGAACGATGCACTCAAAATGGGATTGGACAACTTTAAAATAATTAGGGTTTGATATTTATAATTTTAGTTTTATATCTATTGGTTTTAATGGATTTCATGTGATGGTAAGTTATTTAAGGTTTTCAAAAGAAAGGAATATAAAGGCAGATATTTATGCTCATAACAAACGACTTAATCGCGTCTGGAGAGAAAAATGGCGACAATAAGAACTCATTATTTAGATGCATCAGCTATTGTGAAACTTTTTGTAAATGAAGAAAACAGCGACATATTAAGAGAATATTATTATAGTCACTCAGTGTATTCAACAACTTCTCTATGTTTCGTTGAAGCAATAGGAGTATTGAAAGCTAAGTGGTTATATAGAAAAGAAATTACTCATGATGAATATTTGGATGCAATGAATGATCTCATGGCAAGTTTTTCTCATGAGTCGATCATGATTGATGAAATTAAAATAAAAGATAGGGCTGTTTTTAAAGAAGTCGAGAGACTATCTGAACTTTATGCTCTGGATATTTCAGATGCATTTCAAATTTACACATTGAAAAAGGGTTTCTATTCCGTCCTATCCGGTGATTCAAAGCCTATTTTAATAACAGGGGATAAAGAACTTGCTGATGCAACTCGCAAAGAAGGATTAAGAGTCTGGAACTGTATGAAAGAAGCTGCTCCATAAAAAAAATGAAAAAAGCACTTAACTTAACAATGCTTTGAGTATCTGCAATTGCATAAACTATATGATTAAAATATTTGAGATATTAAAAAAAGATAAAACCTGGACAGTTGTTGCAGCCATTTCATCCTCAATTGCTGCTATTGCTGCTCTCCTTGCTATATTTCAAACAAATTCAATATTAAAATCGGAAAGAGATTTCAGAAGACCTTTCCTCAAAATTTATGAAGTCACTATGCAACAAGTCGAAAAAGAAAATACGCTTACATTTAAAGTAGCTTTAGAAAATATTGGTATTGATCCTCTTCGCGATCCACAAATGAAACTATTAGTAAAAAACATTTCATTAGATAAAGATCTTTTTAAAGTATTTTATTCCTTTGCAGGTGATACTCCACCAGGTGGAACTCTGTCTTTTGTGAGACAAAGTATCAAATCGTCTGAAATCACAGATAATGCATATTATGTAATATTAGTTTTTCGTTACAAAGATCCCATTCTTGAAAAAGACTTTGCACAAATATATTTTTTAAAGTGGCGCACAGAATTAATTAAGCTTGAAAGGGTTTTAGTATCCGAGAGAGAAAATATTTTAAAAGATCAAGATTTAAAACTTCCTCTTAATGATGCAAATATTATTAAACAAATATGGAAAAGTAACTGATAGAAAAAATGATCTCAAATGTTTCTTACCTTTTGATACTTGCAATGGAGCAGAAATTCAACCATGCCAAAATATTTTTTGTTTCAAAGATATATCTTAAAAAGGAGAAAATTGAAAATCGTTGATGTTTAGCGCAGAATTTTTAAATGTTTTAGAACTTGCAAAATCTCCAACCTATCGCCTCACATCATTTTAGCAACCAACCAAAACTCACGTGACAAGCAACGTTGTGATATCATCACCTGATTAGGCCACCATAAACTGGTGATAGATATCATTGTGATCTTCAGAGTGCTGGTTTTTATAGAATCTAAAATTTTGAAGTGTAATGCTAAATTTCAATTTTTCCAATTTTTTAATTGAATCGAGTTATATAGAAAGAGAATACTCGGCTCCGCAATGTACACACCTGAATGAGTTTTCAACCAACTGAACAGGTACAACCGGT
>CAZVNH010000509.1:0-1893 GCA_964628575.1 uncultured Thermoplasmatales archaeon
GTATTCAGATCCTTATCGAAAAGATGTTTTTGTAGAGCTTGACATTATGGAGGAAGGACCAAATGGAGAAACAAGTTATTTACCTATAAAATCAAAAGAGTTAATAGCTACTGCATTTGATAGACAAAACATAATTTTTCATATTGATATGGGTGAAATGGGTGGATATGAATTAATTCCATTTGATAGTATTATTGAGGGTAATTATTTAAATCATATATATTATGATTATTTCCTGCATGACGATGATAATAATTGGAGACGTGGAGTTTTTCATTATGGAGTTGTAGTGTATAAATCTGAAGGTCCTGCAGGTTATATATTTAGAAAAATTGCTTTTCAAATATCTGCATCAGGGCATGAACGTGTATCAAGCAACCATCCAACTCTTGATAGGGATATAGTATATGCTAGTGCATATATGCATGAATTAGGTCATACTTTTGGATTTTGGCCTATCCCTGGCCATGATGGAGATAGTATGTTTCCATGGCAAAAAGGTTGGTGGGAAAATAGACCTTACAAGAGTTGTATGAATTACGGTTGGATGTATTATCTTGTTGATTACTCTGATGGTTCAAGAGAAAGTCCTGATCTTGATGACTGGGAAAGAATTAGATATGATTATTTCGAAGGATGAAAAATTACCATTTTAAAACCTTAAAATTATTTTTAATAGTATGTCATTCCAAAAAGTTTTTATTTATAATACACATGTATTATATATGTTAGAGGTATTATTATCATCAATATCTCCCCATATAAGATAAATTATATTGGAGTTATTGTATTATGTGCACCTCCACTTGCCTCTAACATTTTCTTTTAATAAATCATGATCTCAACAGTTATACCATTATCTACTGCGGCTTCAGCAAGATCTAATTTTTTTGTATATACCTTGCTATTTCCATTGTACCAGGTAAATATTGTAGTCATAATTTCTCACCTTAATCATATCTTTGTAACTTCAATATAAAAGGTTTTGTTGTACAATTGTTATCTAAATTAATAAAGATGTTATATATCTCGTAATATTGTTATTTTAAATTAGATGATGTAATTAAAATAATGAAACTCTTATTAATTTATCTAATCCAATTGATTATATCTGAACCTATTTTTCTATAGGATGCAATTTTTGGTTTACCTTTAGGATAACCAAGCGTGACTGTAGCAGAAATATGATGTTTTTCTGGAACACTAATCTTTTCCATTAATTTTTCATCTTCTTCAATAATATGAGCAAAACCAATCCAGCAGCTACCAATACCTAAAGAATGAGCTGCAAGCATTATATTCTGAGCACAACATGCACATGATTCATCATACATGGGTTTATCTTCAGTTACAATAAATATTACAACTGGTGCTTTAAAAAAAATCCTATCTTCATCTGAAAATGCTATTGCAGAAATAAATTGTTTGATATTATCATCTTTCAATTCTTTAAATAAAAGTGATTTTTTAATAAATCTTTTTTTTAAGAATTTACTTAATAGCTTTTTAATTTCTTTTGATAAATCTTGAATTAATAGTTTATTTGTAATTACTATAAATTTCCATGGTTGTATATTTTCAGCAGAAGGTGCATATTTACCTGCTTCGATTATTTCTTTTATAATATCTTCATCTAATTCTTTTTCTTCATACTGTCTAACACTTCTACGGTTTTTTAATATTTGAATAAATGAATCAGTCATTTTAATTCTCCAAATTTGAAGTAAAAAACAGATAATAGTATATATATTTCTCTTAAATTGATAGCTATAATTTATTTTAAAAATCCTACTTATATTGAAAATAAAATAACATAAATAATGAGGCCCACGGCGGGATTTGAACCCGCCACAGAGGATCCACAGTCCCATATGTTGCCAGGCTACACTACGT
>CAZVNH010000510.1:0-1890 GCA_964628575.1 uncultured Thermoplasmatales archaeon
ATGTATTAATCCAAGAGTGTTTGCCACTAATCCTGTATCTGCAATTATTGGAAACTGAATCTCAATTTTTAGATGTTCTTTGATCCATTCCTCCCATTTTATATGACTAAAAACTTGATCGACACTAAGACCAATTAATTCACAGTTATATTTTTTAAATTCACTGTATCTTTTTTGAAATGCTACAAATTCTGTAGTACATACTGGTGTAAAATCAGCTGGATGACTAAATAATATAAACCATTTACCTTTAAAATCATCAGGTAGTTTCTTTTTTCCTTTTGTTGTTTGAACCTTTAAATCTGGAAATTTATCACCAATCAATGGCATAGTAAAATATTCTTCTTCCATTTTTATCACCCCATAAAAAAAATTTTATTTAACGGGTATATTTCTCCCTTTTTCATGTGTTGATTTTTTCTTACCAACAGTTATTTCTAAAATTCCATCTTTTAGTGTAGCATCTGCTTTATCAGGATTTACTTCTTCTGGAAATGGCATTGTCCTACAGATTGTCGAATAGCTTCTTTCACGTCTGATATAACCTTCATCATCTTCTTTTGTTTCAGTTTTTGTTTCACCGCAAATTTTAATATAATTTTCTGTAATATTCACATCAATATCTTCTTTATTTACACCTGGCATCTCAGCAGTAATTTTATACTCCTTTCCATTATCAGTCATATCAATAGCAGTAATTTTAGTATCTCTGTCATATAACTGCTCATACCAGTTATGTTTAGGGATTAATCCTCCCCATCTTCGTCTATTCCAATACGGTGTCCAAGGATCATCCAAGAACCATTTATCCATGGTTTCAAAAATATCCCATGGATTCCAGACTGTAGGTGTCATTGTTGTTTCTTTTGGTGCTATTTTTTTTTCTTTTCTATCATTTATATTTATTTTTTTTGATTTCTTTCTTGGCATAGATTAACTCCCACCTTATTTTATTCTTTTCATTGGCACACCACAACAATATGGTGTTACCTTTGGTTCTTCATCAAATTCAATTATACCACAACTGCATTCATCTTCTTCACATTGACATTCATATTGCACAGGTTTATTACTTACTTTACAACCACAACTTTTACACATTTTTTCAACCTCCCTGATTTTCATATATTTGTTTTATTTTTTTATATATCTACCTAATTTTGTTCCAATTTTTTTTATTTCTAATAATTCACTATCATCTGGGATATAGTTAATATTGATACTTTTAATCGGCATATCCCAGGATAATTCTTTCATTATTTTTTCTATTTCACCTACCGCTTGACCTCCCCAACCATAAGAGCCAAATACAAATCCTACACGTTTCTTTGGTTTTAATCCTTTTAGATATGTTAAAAATCCTCCAATTGAAGGTAACATACCATTATTGAGTGTTGGTGAACCAATAAGGATTAGTCTTGAATCTAAAACATCTGTAATTACATCTGAAATATGAGTATTTGTAAGATTTCTTTTATTAACAATAATTTCTGCTTCTCTGAGACCTTCTTGTAATGAGTATGCAATTTTATCTGTTGATCCCCACATGGAGTCATATACTATTAATGCTTTATTATCTGTTTTATAATCTGCCCATTTTTTGTATTCTTTTATAATTCTTGATATATGTGTCTGCCAAATTAGTCCATGGCTTGGTGCAATCATATTTATCTCTAGATCAGATAGAGCGCTGAGAGCTTTTTTGACTTGATCGCCATAGGGCATAACAATGTTTGCATAGTATTTTGCTGCTTCTTCTCTAAGTATTCCCCAATCAATTTCATTATCAAAACGTTCATTACTTGCTATATGTTGTCCAAAGGCATCGTTTGGTAAAAGTAGTTTTTCACTTGGAATATATGTTACCATTGAATCTGGCCAATGTACCAT
>CAZVNH010000511.1:0-1882 GCA_964628575.1 uncultured Thermoplasmatales archaeon
AGCCTCTATCTCCCTTGTTCTCTCCTTTACTTTTTCTTTTAATTCTATATTAATTTTTTTAAGTTTTTCCTCTATTTTTTTCCTCTCAGTAATATCTTGGTTTACACCATAAGTTTTAATTGTTTTTCCATTTCTATCTTTAACAATAAAAAATCTTACTGATATATATCCTGTGCTTCCATCTGAAAACCTAATTCGATGTTCAAGCTGTCGGTTAAAATTTGGATCATTTGTTTCAAGAGCTTTTTTCATTTCTTCAGCAACTACTTGACTATCATCAGGATGTAAAAATAATTCAACATATTTCTCAGGTGTTATTTTATATCCTCCTACATCTTCGGCTTTAACATGAAAAATATTGTAAAAATTATCATTAAAAGTAAATAAATCAGTAGCTACATCATACTCCCATGGACCAAGATGCGCTATTTCAACTGCATTTGATAATTGTGCTTCACTTTTTTTAATTTTTTCTTCAAATTCTTTCTTATTAGTAACATTTCTAGCTATTCCTTGTATTGCATAAGGTTTACTGTCTTTATATAATAAAGAACCTCTGGTTTCTATATATATAAAGGATCCGTCTTTTCTTTTAATAATATACTCTTCAATATCTTTTTGTCTACCTGTTTTTATTAATTTTTTATTCATTTTCATTGCTTTAATAAACTGTTCTTTCTCCAAAATATTTGAAAAATTTAGATTTTTTAATTCTTCCCGAGTATAACCCATATCATTTAATGCTGTAGAATTTGCATCTATAAAATTACCTTTAAAATCACAAATATAAACCCAATCATTCGATTCTTCAAATAAAGATCTATATCTCTCTTTATATTTAGTCATTAATGATTCTGTTTTCTTCTTTTCTGTAATATCTCTTGTAATTACTTGTAATCCAATTTTTTTACCATCTTTTTTAATAACATTATAAGTTAATTCAGCTATTTTTTGTTTTCCATCTTTATGATTGATATCTATTTCAAAAGGTTTAATCTCTTTTCCATTTTTTAAAGAAAAAAATAATTTAATATATTTTGGAATATCTCTTTTTTTAACTAACTTTGTTTTTGTGAAATGTTTTCCTATTATATCATCTTTTGAAAAACCATATATTTTCTCAGCTGCAGAATTCCAATAAGTAAAAACTCCCCTGTTATCAACTATACCTATCGCAACAGGTGAGTTCTCTACAAGATTTTTATAACTCTCTTCCGATTCCTTTATAAGTTTTTCAGCATTTTTTGTATCAGTAATATCTCTACAAATACCTTCAATAGCAACAATATTTCCTTTTTCATCAAATATCCCCTTATTTGATTGAATAATCCATTTTTCATTTCCATCAGGATCTTTTATCTTATACTCATAAACAGTAGGAAGTTTACCATGAACTAAATCAGTCCATTGTTCTTCAAAATAATCAACAAAATCTGGATGAATTATTTCTTTAATCAATTGTTGATTTTTAATAAATTCATCAGCACCATATCCAGTTACCTTTTTAATACTAGGACTAACATATTCATATTTCCCATCAGGTAAAGACATCCTATAAACTGCTTCATTTAAACCTTCAATCAAATCTCTGTATTATTGTCCACTCTCTTCCGCCTCAACTTTTATTTTATTTACTTTAGATATATCAGTTATAATCTCAATGATACCGATGAGATTCCCAGATTCATCAAACATAGGTGTTGTTGAAAAAATAACATCAACAAACTGCTTTTTTTTATTTAAAACTCTAAGTTCAAGATTTATTTTTTCTTGTTTAATACTCTTTAAAAGATACACGCTTACATCTTTCGGTATAATTGGATTTAGATTACCGATCACTTCATTCTTTGTAAAACCAAATATCTCTTAAGAAGCAGCAATC
>CAZVNH010000512.1:0-1881 GCA_964628575.1 uncultured Thermoplasmatales archaeon
GCAGAATTTGCTACAAGAAAATTTGATTCGATTCCTTGCATTAAATTTACATTTATTATATCATCAACACATCCACCTGTCCCTTTTATTAATATTAATGGCTTTTCACTTATCATACGAAACGAAATTTCATTTAATGTACCCCATCTACCTCCAATAGCAATAGTAATATCACCTGCAATTGAAACAAGATAATTTCTTATATTTCCGAGATTTGTTGGAATGGCTATATCAATATATTCATTTGCTTCATCTTTATTGTCTGGCATAACGCCTATAGTAATTCCGTTTTCTTGTTTTGCTCCTTTACATGCAGCTTGCATTATACCACCAAGTCCACCACATAAAAGAACATATTTATTTTGTGCTATAAGTTTACCAACTTTTTCTGCTGTCTCTAAAGCATAACTGGAGAGTTTTTCATCTCCACTATCACTACCACAAACAGATATTATTTTTTTCATAATAATACCACAATATAATGACATGTTATTAACCATTTTTATTGTCAAAAACCTAAAATTAAATCACTAACTTTTTATTTAAGAAAAATTCAATAACAATATATTGATATTAAAAATTTGTAACTACTAACTCTAAATTAATCCCTATAAGGAGGAATAACCATTGAATCAACAAAAAAATATACCAGTTATAACTGTAAATAATCTTACTAAGATATATAGTGGTACTCCAGCAGTAAATAATCTTTCTTTTTCTGTAAAAAAAGGAGAAATATTTGGATTTCTAGGACCTAATGGAGCAGGAAAAACAACAACGATAAACTCAATTCTTGGTTTAATTTTTTCAAACAATGGAAACATCAACATAAATGGTTATGAGATTCACAGATATGGTAAATTTATAAAGAAATTTGTTGGATATATGCCAGAAAAAGTAGCATTTTACGATAATTTAACAGCGTTACAAAACCTATATTTTTATGCAGAATTAAGAAATATTCCAAAACAAGAATGTCATCGCCTCATACAGGAATTCGGTCTTACAAAACATGAAAATAAAAAGGTTGGAAAATACTCAAAAGGAATGGTACAAAGACTTGGAATGGCAAGGGCTATTCTTGGAACACCTCCGATACTTGTTTTAGATGAACCCTCTGCAGGACTTGACCCACATGGTGTCAGATTAATAAGAGAAAAAATCAAACAACTAAACAATAATGGTGTCACAATTTTTATTTCATCTCATATACTAAGTGAAGTCCAAGCAGTTTGCTCACAAGTAGGAATAATAAATAATGGAGTTCTAGTTGCACAGGATTCAGTAGATAATCTTAGTAAAAATCTACAAATAAAACCAAAAATCACCCTTGTTATCACAAATCTCAATGAAACCATTAAACAAAGAGTAGAAAGAGTTGAAGGAGTTGAAAGAGCTCAGATTATCGGTAATACTCTAGAAGTATATTGTCTACCTGAATCACGAGCAAATGTAATCATTGAAGCACACAGAGCAGGTAGTAATATTAAAAACGTGAAAACAGAAGAAGCATCTCTTGAAGATGTTTTCATGAAACTCACAGGAGGATCAACATGAACGAACAACTAAGCTTTTTAACAGTTGCAAAAAAAGAAATCATGGATAATACAAGAAACATTAATATTATCATTATTACAATTGCTTTTGCAGTAATAACAGTCATTGTATCATTTTTAGGCTCATTAGGTAGTAGTGGAAGTTGGAATGATATGGAGGCAACAGTTCAATGGATGATGCTCTTTATCCAATTTATAGTCCCAATAATAGGTTTAATGCTAGGTTATTCATCAATAGTAGGAGAAATAGAAAAAGGAACAATGAGTGCATTACTATCAGAACCAATAAACAGATTTGAAATAATAATTGGTAAATTTATTGGTC
>CAZVNH010000513.1:0-1876 GCA_964628575.1 uncultured Thermoplasmatales archaeon
GGTTTAATAGAGGTGTATTAAAATAAACCAGGCTATTTTCCTCGATAGAGATGGAGTAATAACTCAAGATCCTCCTCATTATGCACATAAAATCGAACATCTTAAGCTGATTCCAGGTAGTGCTGAAGCAATTAAAATGTTAAATGATAGAGATATAAAGGTAATAGTTGTAACTAATCAATCAGGAATTGCACGAGGTATGTATAATGAAAGTGAGACAATTAGATTCAATGAAGCATTACAATCAGAATTAAAACAAAAAAATGCATATATCGATGGTTTTTATCATTGTCCTCATCATCCCGAGGCGAAAATTAAAAAATATAGAAAAAAATGTGATTGCCGTAAACCAAATCCTGGTATGATTCTCCAAGCAGCAGAAGAACATGATATTGATTTAGAAAAATCATATATGATAGGAGATAGAAAACGTGATATTGCTGCAGGTAAAAAAGCTGGATGTAAAACTATACATGTATTAACAGGTGTAGGAAAAGAGGAAAATACAAGATATGATATCAAAGCTGATTATTCTTTTAATAATCTATATGAAGCAGTAAATAACCTTATTAAAAAAATAATCTGAAAAAAATCTTTTTTTCATCTATAGTTATATTTAAGAAACAATTCTTGGATACACCCTTCATCAAATCAGTAATAAATAATGGTTAATAAATGTCAAAAAAAGCAATTGTAACTGGAGGAGCAGGATTTATTGGTTCACATCTAGTTGATCTGTTACTTGAAAAAAATCATAAAGTAATAGTTATTGATAATTTTTCAAATGGTCGTGTTGAAAACCTGCAACATCATAAAGAAAATAAAAATTTGAAAATTATTAACGCAGATGTATCAATATATGATGATATAGAAATATATTTTAAAAATATAGATTGGGTTTTTCATCTTGCAGCACTTGCAGATATAGTTCCATCAATTAAAGAACCATTAAAATATCATAATTCAAACATTAATGGAACAGTAAATGTCTTAGAAGCATCAAGGAACCATAAGGTTAAAAGATTTATTTATACTGCATCTTCGTCTTGTTATGGCATTCCAGATACCTATCCAACACCTGAGACAGCTCAAATAAAACCTGAGTATCCATATGCTCTTTCAAAATATATAGGAGAAAAAATTGCTCTTCACTGGAATCATGTATATAAATTACCAGTGGTTTCACTTAGATTATTCAATGTTTATGGACCAAGAGCTAGAACCTCTGGAACATATGGTGCAGTATTTGGTGTTTTCCTTGCACAAAAAATAAATAATCAACCCTTTACAGTAGTTGGTGATGGTACTCAAACACGTGATTTTACATATGTAACAGATATTGCTAATGGTTTTGTAAAAGCAGCTAATTCAAATATTGAAAATGAAGTAATTAATCTTGGAAGTGGAAATACATATAGTGTAAATAAACTAGTAGAATTACTAGAAGGAGATAAAGTTTATATCCCTAAAAGACCTGGAGAACCAGATTGCACATTTGCAGATATATCTAAAGCCAAGAAGCTTTTAGACTATAAACCAAGTGTTTCATTTGAAAAAGGTGTAAAACTAATGCTTGAAAACATAGATTATTGGAAGAATGCACCAGTATGGACACCTGAAAAGATAAAAGAAGCAACCAAAGATTGGTTTATGTATCTTTCAAAATAAAAAAAATATTTATTATAAAAAAGTATTATTAGAATTGGTGTGGAGCAATTGATAAAGGATAAAATCGTTGAATTAGATGAGCTAGCAGAAATCATTGATAAATTAAAAAAGGAAAATAAAAAAGTAGTTCTAAGTCATGGTGTTTTTGATTTACTTCATGTCGGTCATATTAGACATTTCAGAGCAGCAAAGAAGCTAGGTGATGTAT
>CAZVNH010000514.1:0-1865 GCA_964628575.1 uncultured Thermoplasmatales archaeon
CAAATATTTGGTCTATTTTGAAATATTTTTTTGGGTTTTAAATCTCTAAACCTCTCTTTTTTTTATTTTATTTTTGCCTGATTTTTGTCTAATTTTGTTTTATTTAATTTATTATTATATTAAGCAAAAGGTTTTTATGTTAACAAATGTTAATAATTCTTAATAGGCGGAGGTGAAAAATAAAAATGAATTCTAAAAAAGGTAAAATTGGAGCAATTGTAATAGTATTAATTCTGCTTGGTAGTATATTTTTTATACCAGCAGGTGGAGCAGGTCATATTAAAAACACAAATAATAAAACTTTATCAGTGTTGGTTGATAGATTTTGTAATAATGACTATGATCCATTAAATAATCCTCGATCAGAAGATATGGAACAATCAATTATGCTAGATACATATTATGTTTCTGAAGAAGATTTATCTTTGTCAGTAGATCATAATGATATGGGTTATAACAAGGATATGGGTAGTCAAATAACAAGATCATTATATTATTATTGTGGAGAACCTGTAGATAATGCCCCGGGTAGAACAAGAATTGGTTATTTGGATCCACCTCAGGGGGATACAAGTGATTTTTATAGATTTGGTGTACAAAAAGGGCAGACAATATCTGTTACATTAACTACAAGTGAAAATTATGATTATGAGCTTTTTGATCAAGATGGTAGCGTTATTTCAAATGGTTATAAAGCATTAGAGTCAGATTTTCATTTTATTGAGATTTATTCAGACTCTGGTGCAGATGCAGGACAATATAATTTGGATATAACCCTTATTGGTCAAAATGATGCTGGAAAAGGAGCTGATGCAGGAGATAGTATTAGTGAAGCTACTAGTATTACACCTGGAACATATGAAGGTTATATGGATTCAAATGATTGGGAAGATTGGTATAGTTTTAGCGTCACTTCTGGTCAAGGAATATTTGTAACACTTGAGGAACTTGATGATAGACTTGCTGATTATGATATTCATCTATATAATCCATCTGGTGAACTTGTTCATTCAGAAATGTATTATGGAATGGATGAACTTGAATATCCTGCTGATGCAACTGGTACTTGGAAGATAAAATTTGATATCTTTCCAGGCTGGGATACAAGTAAGTGGCCTGATGATTACTTCCTATATGGATCTGGACCATATGAATTTTCATTAACTGTTGGTGGTTCAGCTGAATCTCCACCAGATCCAATACCACAACCAGATATTACCCCTGTTTCACAGACATATGAAATTACCTATGATCCTGATAGTTTAACCGATGATTACGCTTTTCTATCCGCTGTACCAGCAGCTGTATATAAACAAGGAGGAAAACAATATGCATCACCAGTTGTTTACACAGGTGATAACTCAATAACTAGTTGGTATGATACAGCAGATGATACTACACAATATCTAATTGATGATTGGAATGCTTATCTTGGAGGACAGGGAAAAACTGCAAAAGTTATTAAGATAGATGACGAGAATGCAATAGATGCTGCTGCAAAAATCGCTCTTGAAAGATGGACTTCAACAGATGAAGTTGTACTTGCAATGGACGGTAGTGGAACTACTGATACTGATACAACAAATATTAATAAAGATGCAACATTAAAAGTTCAGACTAATAAAATGGTATTGTCACCAGGGGATCCTGAATTCCAAGATTTTGATGGTCATAATTCTGTTCAGATGTTTATTAGTAAAAAATGGGGAGCTATGACTCTATATGCATATGGCTCTGATTGTCAGGAAGTAGGGCTGATAACTACTAGATACGAATTAGGAACTGAAGAAGATTGGCCGCATCCGTATGATGAAGAGGGGGATAATACAAACATCTATTTCCCAATTGCATCACCTGGTATATAT
>CAZVNH010000515.1:0-1854 GCA_964628575.1 uncultured Thermoplasmatales archaeon
CCTTTGTATTTGATTTGTTTCATTGTTTTCCCTCCTTTAATTATTGGTTTTTGATCTTCAAATATTTTTGTTTGAATTTCAGCAACAGTAATTCCTTTGGATTTTAGAGTATTTCGACGACGTCTGATAGATTCGACAGACCTTCCAATTACTTTAGATAAATGTTTATCTTTAACGAAATTATTAAGTATTTTGATATCATCTTGAGACAATAAGATGCGCATTTATTGCCACCTCTTTTTCAATTGTAGGATTAAAAATTAATAACTCTTTTCAATTATTTATATATATAGAATCTTTAAATATAACGAAGAAAAAATGGGAGGGGGGTAGACGATTCCCACCTCTCCCATTTCCCGAGTTCAATCCGCAGATAAACTCTATTCTGATGTACAAACTGCCTCCAAAAGGGAGGACTTGTATAGTAATTAATATATATAGACTTATAATCTATTCCTGAGAGAGCCAAGCAATGAGTCATAATCAACTTCAATGCCAAGATTTAATTTTCTATAAGCAAATGCTCGTCCAGGATTTACTCCCCCAAATTTCATTGGTGCATGTAAAACTTGAGGGATTATTTCGAGATCACTTTTTATCTGTAGAAAATCAAATATTTTAACAAGATGAGACAATGGATTTTTAACTAAATCTTCATATACAATTGTAGAACATCTTTTATTAGAATTAATTACATCAATAACTTTCGGGACTGAGTCATATATAGATTTTAAGTTTTTATGTATCCCTTCAAGACCACTTCCAGATAAAGATACATCTAAAGGATGTCTTAGTATATGAATAACTCTAGCATCTCGTCCAAAATATTTTAACCACTTTTTTATCATAGCAATCGCTCGTCTTCCACCAATATCAGTTGGTCTTGTTCCCCAAGGAATCTTTTCTCCCCATACATTTTTCTTTAGATTACCTGCTGATTTTTTAGCAAACATCAATACCCATTCTTTTGGTTTATCAAACTCAATATAACTTTCTTCATTGTCGATCCACCCAACTTGAGGATGAGCTTTAATTAATTGATGTAACATAGTTGTCCCACTGTGTCTAAATCCTGTTATCAATACTTTTACCATTGTTTTCCTCCAAAAAAAAGAGTGGGGGCCGAAACCCCCATCTTTGTTTATACTGAAAAGATACTGGCTAAATCAACTTCTCATGTTGTATAAACATGACTTTTAAAACTAACTACTTTATGAATTGTTTTTTTAGTAACTTTAAACTGTTTTGCTAATTGTGGAACTGAAGTACATTTATTCCAGTATTCATGTCTTATCTTTTCAACTTGTGGTCTTGTTAATTTCCAAGATTTTGCTAGAGGATCTGAAGTTTGTCTCCTATTTGAGGCATCTTGCCGATTTGTTTTATGTGTTCCTAAATATAAATGTTTATGATTTACACAAAATGATCGATCACAACTATGACATACCAGTTTTCCTGTTGGTATAGGACCTTTATATATCATCCAACTAGCTCTGTGTGCTTTAGAATGAATATAAAGATTTAACTTGGTACTATGAAAAGTAAAAATCCCATACCCATCCGGCTCAATATAACCATCAAATAATATACACCCATCATGAATATCAACAAGAGGATTTCTTGGTTTAGGTATTCTTTTTTGTTTTTCTTCAAATGCTTTACGAATTGCCTCATAAGCACCATCAATTTTAAAAACATCGTATGTCATATTAATAGATTTAATTATAATCAACTCCTTTCCTTTATTTATTTATTCTTTTAAGGAACTCTCTCCATGCTCCATCGACTTCTTCTTTAAGATTGTCTTGTAAAAATTGAAGCAAAGTTGCCTTTTCGGGATTGTCTCCATATTTT
>CAZVNH010000516.1:0-1850 GCA_964628575.1 uncultured Thermoplasmatales archaeon
GCTCCATATTCCCCAGGTGATTTTATTATTCCTAAAGATAGGGGATCTACTCCTACAACTAATAATGAATCTGAATCCTTAACAATTTTACTAATTTCTTTGATTTGATCTTCAAATATTCCAAAAAAATTTGGATTTTCAATATATAATCCAGCGGTTTCTTTATCTATAATCTTATTTAATTCATTGATATCAATATTACCAGTTTGTCTATCATAATCTATCTCTTCTATTTTTATTCTTGGTCCTTTTGCATAATTCTTTAAAACACATTTTTTTTCCCATGAGATGTTATGTGGAATGATAAATTTGGTTTTTTTTGTAAGTCTGGAACACATTAATACTGCTTCAGATAAAGCAGTAACACCATCATAAAGTGAGCAATTAGCTACATCCATTCCAGTTATCTCAGCTATTAAACTTTGATATTCAAACATTGCTTGAAGAAAACCTTGACTTGCTTCAGATTGGTAGGGAGTATATGCTGTAAAAAATTCTGCTCGAGAAATAATTGATTTTACAACAGAGGGAATATAATGAGGTTTTATACCACCTCCAATAAATGTTAATATATCATTACAAGATTTATTTTTTTGAGAAATTGTTCTAAGCTGTTTTTCGGTTTCCTTTTGTGAGATACCTTCTGGTAAGTTTATATCATTTAATTTAATTTTATCTGGAATATCGGAAAAAAGGTCATCAATAGATTTTAGATTTAATTCTTCTATCATTTCTTCTTTAATCTCTGAATTTGGAATAAACTTCATTAAATAACCCAACCAGGGTATTAAGAAATTATTAAAGAAACTTATTGTAAAATCTTTAAATCACTAATATATATGGTGTTTCTATGATTAATTATATCTTTAAAGATGGAATTGAAAGAAACATTTCAATTGGAAAACTTGTATGTCTTGCAAGAACCTATAAGAAACACGCCAAGGAAATGAAATCAGATATTCCCAAGTTTCCATTTCTTTTTTTTAAACCTGCAAGCTCAATAATTTTTAATGGTGACTCTATTGTTTACCCAGACATATCTAGTTGTTTACATCATGAAGTTGAATTAGGTGTTATCATTGGTAAAAAATGTAAAAATGTATCATCTAATGAAGCACTTGATTATATATTCGGTTATTGTCTTGCCCTTGATATCACAGCAAGAGATATTCAAACTGAAGCAAAAAAGAAAGGATGGCCTTGGAGCATTGCAAAAGGATTTGATACTTTTGCACCAATAAGTAGTGTAGTTTTAAAAGATGAAGTAACGAATCCAAATTCTCTTGATTTATATCTAAAGGTTAATGGTGATATAAAACAAAAGTCAAATACAAAATACATGATTTTTTCTGTTGAGGAAATAATTGAATATATATCAAAAATTATGACCCTTGAAACTGGTGATTTGATTATGACAGGTACTCCAGAAGGTGTTGGTGAGATAAAGAAAGGTGATATTTTAGAAGGTTTTCTCAGTAATATTTGTTCTTTAAAAGTGGATGTTATATAGTTTTTAGAAAATAATTTAAGTATTAATTTTATTGCCTTCCTAAAATTGTTACATTGAGGGAGGTATCATACATATGAAAGATGTTGTAATAGTATCCGGTGTTAGAACAGCACAAGGTAAATTTTCTGGTGCTTTGAAAGGTTTTTCATCTCCACAACTTGGCGGATTTGTAATAGAAGAAGCTCTTAAAAGAGCAGGTGTGAAACAAAAAGATGTTAATGAAGTAATCATGGGTTGTGTTGTTCCAGCAGGTCTTGGTCAGAATGTTGCACGACAAGCAGCAATTAATGCAGGTATTCCTTATGAAGTAGGAGCTTTACATATTGATAAGGTATGTGGC
>CAZVNH010000517.1:0-1848 GCA_964628575.1 uncultured Thermoplasmatales archaeon
TGTATCAGTAACTCCAAAAAGTAATATAGTTGTAACAGGTTCAGAAAAAAAAGCACGTTTTATTCGTTTTGGCGAATCCTTTTATCAAATGGTTAGACTTAAACTGGTGAGATAAGGAAATGGCATTTAGCATGATCTCTTGGCTATTATTATTTAATAAAAAACAAAAACATTTAGAAATTAAATGGAAAATAACACGAAAATGTATTGATTTAATTCTTGAAAGTTCAAAATCTGTTTATCCAAACGAATTTGGTGGTTTTTTAAGTGTTGATGAAGAAAAAAAAGATACAATTACTGAGATTGTATTAATACCAGGTACTGTTTCTGGTGAAACCCATGCTATTTTTAAACTACATATGCTACCTATAGATTTTAGTTTAATTGGAACTGTTCACAGTCATCCAAGTCCATCTGCAAGACCATCTGATGCTGATTTACAATTGTTTGGAAAAAAAGGAAAAGTACATATTATTGTTGCAATGCCATTTGATTATAATTCATGGAGAGCATATGATTATAATGGTAAAGAGATATCAATTGAAATTGTTTAAAAGATAAGATTTTATATAATAAATCACTTAACAGCTATGAGGATGGATGCAAGGAGCACCTATTGACATTGTAATTTTTGCACCGCTAGCACCTATACTAGGTGTACTTTTATTCTGGTTCTTACAGTTACTTTTTATAGAAAGTCAAAAATTTATTATTGAGAAAATTAGGCCAAAACATGAGCCTTTATGTCGTTTTACAAACTTTCTTGGAATTTTTTTCCAATCAATATGTCATGCTTTAGGTTACACAGTAACAAAAAGCGGGATTTCAGAATTTTATTTAAGCATTAACTATGGAAAAGTAGCACCAAAAAAAGAAAAAAAAGGTGTTTTTGAATGGATATCAAATACCTTTTTATTTCTTGGTCCTTTTTTTATCCCAGCGTTTATTATCCTTATATTTTTGTTTTTTTTAATGAATGGTGGATTTGAGGTTTCAACACCAACACATTTAGAAGAGTTAAAATATACTTTTGGAGGACAGCTAAACACTTTTGGAACAAGCTTATTTGTGTTTTCTCAACATTTCATTAATTTTCTAATAAACATTGATCTATTTCATCCTGGTCATTTCGGTTTTATACTCCTAATGATTTTTCTTGGACTAGGAATAAGACCAAGTCACATCGGGGAGAAAAAAATAAACAAAATAGATATGCTCTATGATTTACGAAATGTTTGGAATCTAATAAGACACAAGCCTCTCTACATTTTTTTGTTTTTTATATTATGTTATTTAATTTTCTATATTTCATTCTGGCTGAATCAAATTTTTTATGTAGCAATATTTTCAATACTGGGTTGGCTTTCAATAATTGCAATTATGTCCCTAATTATTACACATATTCTACTTTTTTTAATTAAAACAACAGATCAAATAAATGGTAAAAAAAGGTTTATTCCATTCATTATGCTACCAGTTTCCTACACACTAATGAGAATTTTATTTTTTTATTTTCCAACAGATTTCACATATAGTGCTTCACTTTTAGTAATGATACTACTAACATTTTTTACAGCTTATCTGCTGCTTGATAGCCAAACCAATAAATTTAAAACCAATATTGATATAAAATTGTTTAAAAGAAAAAATAAAGGCGAAAAAAATGAAGGACGAAGATCTTCTTAATAACGAAAAACTAGAACGTATTTTATCACCACACCCGCTATCATTTATGAAATATCAGTCACTTGCAATTTTTTTAATAGTCTGGGGAATAATATCTGGATGGGTGATAAATTTTTCAGAATGGCAGGGAACCTTCGCTGGTAACTTTTGGTGGTCCTTTTC
>CAZVNH010000518.1:0-1844 GCA_964628575.1 uncultured Thermoplasmatales archaeon
GGATTAATAGCAATGATTATTGTATATATTATTACTTCTACTATTGTCATTAGTTTATCATGGTATTTACTTTCTATTGTTAGGACAATACGAAGGTTTACAACAATGCCATTAGATATTAGACCACTTGATCCAGATAACGCTGCTGGATTAAAACCATTATCACAATTATCTTTTAGTTTATCATTGGTCTCTCTATTAGGAGTAGCTGGTATCATGTATGCAATATTTTTAGGTGGACGTAGTATCTATGAGCCGACTACTATACTTTTTCTTGCATGCCTGGTATTATTAATGTTTATTTTGTTTCTTTTACCTCTTTCAAATGCTCATAATGTTATGGATGAGCAAAAATCAAAAATATTAAAAATTCTCAGTGCTGAACACGCGTTAGCATATAAAAAAATAAAAGAAGAAATACCGAAAGCTGGGCCAAGTATTAATGAAGATTCATTAACTGAACTACAAGGCATAGCTGAATTATATGATAGAGCTAATAGTATGCCAGTGTGGCCATTTGATTTTAGAACTATAACAAATCTGATTGCAGCTATCGGCTTACCTTTGTTTTTAATCTTCCTTGAATCAATAATATTTGGATAAAAAAATTAGATATCTTTTTCTTTAATGTTTTTAAGTTTTCTTTTTTTACGATACCAGAAGAAATACAGACCCGCAATTATTAACAATATTATAATAAAAATACCTAATTGAACATTACAAAGAAGGATTTTTTTTATTGTTTCTGCAGTATATGCAATTAATAAACACCCGGATATACTTCCTATACCAATTGCTGCAAATACAACATAGCGATTTAATCCCATTAATCTACCTAAAATAGTTCCACCTACTCCTCCACTTCCCTGAAAAGGAAACATAACAAATAATATAACACCAGTAAATTCTAATCCTTTCATCCATGGTTTTTTCTTTGATAAATCCTTTCCTTTCTTCTCAAATCTTTCCATCCATGGACCAAGAAATGGTGCTAATTTTACAAAATCATAATTCCATAAAAGGAATAAAGCAGCAATAATATCTAAAAACGCAACAACTAAAGCAATAGAAATTGGATGATATCCAGTTGAAATTGCCATTGGGATTACAGATTCTTTACCTAATGGTGGAAAGAAATAGGCTATCATAAATCCTCCTGTAATCAGGAAGGTTCTAATATCTAAAAATATATATAAAATTCCTATAACTAAAAAAAGGATGATTGGTGCTAAAAAGAATTTTAATATGATGGTTTTTGGTCCTTCTTTTTTCAAACGTTCTCTAACCATCTCAGTTGCCCTTTGTTTCCACTGATTAAATCTTTTTTTAATTGGAGTTTTATTATTTTTAGATTCTTTACTTTTTATTATTGATATTGATGAAATATGTTATTTGCCTCCTGGTTATAATTGCCCATATTCAAAAACTAATTAAAAGTATAACGTTTTCTAAAAAAATCTTTTTTAAAATTCCTTTTTTAAATCTGGCCTATAATTGTTAATATTGAAAAGCCAAATGCTAAAAAGAAATATGTAACATACATTAAAGCCCAAGATGAGGTATTTTCAAGTCTTTTTATTTTTTTATTATCTCTAATCATTAAATAAAAAATAAAAAAAGAAGGAATACCTAGAAATGTAAGTAATATAAATTGAGTCTCTAATAAACCAGCATCAATAAACATTGGTATAAATGCAAAAGGAAAGAACATAAATGGAAATGATAAAATAGCTGCTTTTTTGACACCATATGTATTTACTAGTGTTTTGGTACCTGTTTTATTATCAGCCTCACTATCAATAATATCCTTTGTAATAGATCCACCAATTAGAAACATCATTGAA
>CAZVNH010000519.1:0-1834 GCA_964628575.1 uncultured Thermoplasmatales archaeon
GGCTATCACCTGGCCAATATGGAGTTTACTTGTTGGCAATCTTGTATTCTTTTTTTTGATATTAATGATTATATTTGGATTTATGATACTATCTCTTACATTGACACCTATGGTAAAATATTTCAATAGTATATTCAAATTCGATGGTTATACACTATATAAACGTGATGTAATACTTAAAAATGGTAAACATGTAACTATTCATTTCTTTAGTAAAAAACTTCCAAAAAGTGGTGAACCAACTAATATACCATATGGCTATAAAGTTCATGTTAGCGATAGATCAAAAATGCCATATCTGCAGAAATGTGGCCCACATGCTTATAAATATGGTCGATACACCTTATACAGTAGGAATATCACATTAAAAAATGGTAAAAAAATACCTTTTTATTTTTTCAGTAAAAAGAAACCAAAAAGCGGTAAACCTTCAGCATTACCAAAAAAATATATTGTAAAAGAAAACCAGAAATCACATATGCCCTATCTTAGTAAGAAACATTTACCTAGTTTTCTTTCACATTTCTTCTAAGTTTTTAATAAAATAGATACAGGGTTTTTTGAAAAAACCCTAATATTTTTTGAAAAAATAGGTTGTATATTGTATTTATATGTCTATTCTTTGGCATTGTTATCTGCAAATAGGTCCAATCACTTTCCTTACCATTTGTATCTTCTGCCTTTACTTTTATTGTATAATCTCCCTGCTCTGACCAAGAATGAGACTTAGATGCTTGTACACCTGAGAGGTATGGCCCTATATTATCTGTTTTTCCATCACCCCAGTCAATATGATAATATATATTATCTCCTTCAGGATCAGTTGACATAACTTTGTATTCATATGAGACTCCTACTTTTCCCTTGGTTTTACCAGTAATTACTGGTTTACTAGGTGGTTGGTTTTCTTTACTTATTTTTATATTTATTATTTTATAACCTGTATGACCGTCTTCATCAAAAACTGTTGCTCTTATATAATAGAAACCTGCTGGAAGGTTTGTCGTATCCCATGTTGTTTCCCATCCACCTGAAGGATCATATACTTTATCAATAAGAGTCCAATCAGTATTTTTTAGACTATATGATGGATTTTTTTCTGACACTGTTACCATTTCATCTGAATATCGCCAACCTATACCTGGATACCATATCTTTCCGTTATCATATATTTTTGCATGCTCTATATGTCCATTTGTCGGGCACATAAAATCTATTTCATGGTATGTACCATACGTATCAGTTTGCTCTGTATTATTAAATGATTGAGCTGTTATCCAATGGTTTTTTTCTCCTACATATTTCCATAATACGTCTTCTTCATTGTTATCCATTTGTTCTCTCCAATCAGAAAAATTAAGTGGATTTGCTGAGGTGTTTCTATATAATCTAACTTCTAAACCGTTTGGATTTGTACAGCCATAACCTGTTCTTCTAAGATATTCTTCTATTCCAGTTTTAATATCAGCACCATTTGTTCCGTTTGGACCGGTTCCTCCATTATCTAGATTGCTTAATCGTGCAATTACATTTACAAGTTCTGATATATTGATATATTCAGTTGTTCCATTCTTCATAAGATTGGGAAATCTTCCGGTATCATTCCAATATTTTAGACATGCTGCTGCAGCAACTGGTCCACATGCATGACTACCACGGTCAACTCCATCACCATAAAGATCTCTACATTGCTCCATTTGGTCAATAACGTCTATGTCTCTTTCCCAATATGTTCTTGACTCATCCCATTCATATAATACAAAATCTACATCCTCATCAGGTATTTCAACAGAGAGTACTACATCACCTGAAATAATATCTCCATCACCTATAC
>CAZVNH010000520.1:0-1826 GCA_964628575.1 uncultured Thermoplasmatales archaeon
CTTCAATACTTCTACCTCTTATTAGGTTTTTTAGAACGGCTTTTCTATAAATCATAGCTGCTGTTTCACGGACGTTTCTAGGCAGGCCCATTCCCGAGGCCATACGGTCAAGTTCTGATAATGCAAATGCAAGATTTCTTTCTGTTGCATCTGATATTCTTATTCTTCTCTGCCATTTTCGCAGACGATATAGTTGAGCTCGGTTTCTTGTTGGTATTGATTTTCCATATGAGTCTCGGTTTTTCCATCCTATCATTGTAGATAGACCTTTATCATGAATTGTATAGGTCATTGGTGCTCCAACTCGAGCTCGTTTTTCTCTTTGATCACTATCAAAGGCTCTCCATTCTGGTCCGTGATCTATAAAATCTTCATCTATTACAAGTCCGCAATCTTCACAAACTAATTCTGCACGTGAATAATCTTTAGTTAAATGTGTACTTCCACATTGTGGACAGCGTGTAATTTCCTCAATTGATGGCTTTTCTTTTTTCTTTTTAGCGCTTGGCATCATTTTATATGCAATCCCCTATTCATTTTTTAAATACTTTTCGATATGCTTTTATCCCACATAAAAGAACTTATATTTATAGTTTACTATTGTTTTACCTTATAAATAAGGGTCTGTCTGGTACTGTGGAGGGCTTTGCCTCAAAAGTAAGTTTTAAGTCAGACTTTTAAGTCAGATAATGGACTTTTAGGTCAAAAACCCACGATAATTAAGAAAAAGAGTATTAATTGTTTAATATAATTTATATCCGCAATTTACACAAACTTTTTCATTTTCTTTTAATTTAACTCCACACTGTGGACAAAAATTAACAGTTCTTATTTCAGATGTAGGTTGAGTAGATGTTTCAATAGTATTAGGTGATCTTTCTTCATTTTCAATAATTACGGCAGTGCCATAACAATGACAAAAATATCTGATTTTTCCTGTTTGTTTATATCTTAAACTCGTACCACTTCTATATTGTTGTCTCTCTGATCTAAAACCAACAATAGCATTTGCTCCAAGTTTTTCAGCTTGTACAATCAAATGTTTTTTTGCATTTTCAGCCACATCTAATGGTAATCCTAAAGGATTATTCCTAGCGTGAACTTCACCTAAAACATTAACAATTTTTTTACCTGGTATTAAATCTGTTGTACTAATCAACATAATTTTCCTCCCTGTTTACAATCATATAATGAAAAAATTACTAATAAGATTTTCAATAACAATTGTTAATTAATAAACACAAACCATTAGTGTTTATATTATAATGGTAAAAGTATTTTAAAAAAACATTTAATCGAATGAAATCAATTAAACAATTAAATGTAACACTTTGTCAATTTTAATTTTATAATTATATTTATGTTAAATAAAATATTTATCTAGAAAAATTTAAGAAAAGTTAAAAGATACAAGATAGTGGAGGCAAGGATATTTATGTATAGGAAAAAAATAGTAATTATTTTAGTTATTGGATTGTTTATAGGAACTGGTCTTACACCTAATTTACTAATTAAAACCGTAAAAGCTGAGGATAGTGATGTAGTTATATCCGATAATTTCAATGATAATTTATTGGATAGTTCTTTATGGTTTATACCTAGTGCGGTTTATAATGTTGGTTCAATATCAGAACAAAATGAAATATTAGAGATGACTCTGTATCCTAATTCTGATACTGTTGGAATTGGAATTGAAACAAAATATTGGATTAGGGGAGATTTTAATGTCCAAGTTGACTATGAACTGATAATTTGGCCACCAGATACAAAATCTGGTTTAACTGCCAACAATTTGCCAAATTCTCTTGGAAGGGGATCTACTCTCG
>CAZVNH010000521.1:0-1820 GCA_964628575.1 uncultured Thermoplasmatales archaeon
TGAGTGGGAAAAATGGGGGTAACACAAAAGTGATGAAAAATTTCATCCCATCAAAAGACTTCGATAAAAAAAGTATATCTGGAGAAATATCCATAAAAGATAGTCTTGATATCGAAGAAAAAAAACTTGAAGAAACTGTAATGGTTAAGACCCCTCAAAATGAAACATTTTATCCTTCAGATTTTTTATTCAATATAAAATCTCATATATCAGAGGATTTAATATCTTCTAAGAATTTTACTGAAATTAAAAAACTTGCTCAACATTTTAATGGCAATATGACCAGTTTTTTTGGTTTTGAATCAAGACTTACATCAAATAATAAACGATCAGATTATCTAATTGCAGTATCCTCACAAAAAGGCGAGCGTGAAGCACTTCTTGATCTTATAAATAATGGAAAATTATCAGATGAATTCTTAAAAAAAGAAGAATGGGAAAATGTAGGAATTTTTACAAAAATATGGGCAGATCCAAAATCAGTATTATATAATAACATACTTGGTCTCTGGTTAGAATTTGATACAGCAAATAAGTTTACAGAAGCACCAGTTCCAAGTATATTCCTACAAACAATACCATTGAGAATTAACAATGAAGAAGATATTGAAAAATGTAAATGGGTAACAAGAACTGCGATACCCATACTTACTGGAAAAATGATATCTAAATCCTTGGAAAATAAATTTATCAACGCTCTTGAAAACCTACCTGAAAAAGCATCAGTATTTCATGTAGCATCAATGTTATCTCGAAATACAGAGGGAATGCGTCTTGTAATAAAAAGAATAAATCCAGAGGATATTGTACCATATCTAAAATCAATTGGATGGACAGATAAAGATAATGGATTAGAAAATCTATTAAAAGAATTAAAGAATTTTTCAAATTGTATTAGACTTCATATCAATATTAGCGATAAAGTTGATCCAGAAATAGGTCTCGAGTGTTTCATTTCCCCCGATAAATATCACAAAGGCCTGGGATGGGATGAATTCTTCAGTCACCTTATTGAAAAAGGTATCTGTTTACCAAATATGAAATCAGCGTTACTTGATTTTCCAGGTGTAACACAAGAAGACCCAAGCAATGAATTCAATTTTGAATCATATCTACCATCTGTTAAACTACCAGATAATAATTTCTCAAAAGCAATTGTTAGATATATTAGCCATGTAAAAATCAAATATAAACCAGGAAGTTTAACTCAAGCAAAAGCATATACTGGAGTAAGGCTTTTCGGAAAACAACAATAAATTAATTCAATAAATTTTTTATTACTAATTTAATATTAATTTTAAAAATGAGGTTAAAATATAATGAAATTTGCAATACTAGGTCATCTCATAGATAATAATGATATTAATAATTTACCAAAAGAATGGATACATAAAAATCTAATTTATTCTCAAGAAATTAATATAAATGATACTAAAGGATATATTACTGGATTGAAATTAACTGCTAAACAAATCATGGATTTTCCAAGAGATAAAATTAGAAATATAATACTTGATGCATCTATTTTTATTCAAAATGAATTTAATGTTGAACTTATACAATTAGGTGCATTAACAACTTCAGTAACAAGTGGAGGTCAATGGCTTGTAGATCAAAAAGAATATAAAGGATCTGTAAACCATGGAGATAGTTATACAGCTGCTATTGCATGTCAAACTGTATTTAATATATTAGAAAGACAACAGATATACGCTGAGGAATGTTCTTTATCAATAGTTGGAGCTTATGGAATTATTGGTGAAGCACTATCTAAAATTTTAGTGTCAAAATTTGATAACTCTATTCTTATAGGTCGAAGG
>CAZVNH010000522.1:0-1820 GCA_964628575.1 uncultured Thermoplasmatales archaeon
TTGAACCTAAATTAATGTTAACGTTAAGTATTGCTGATTTCACGCCGGCCTGTGCCATGAGAGCTGAAACTGCTGCATCAGTAATTGAATTCTTGTTACCCTTTTCAGCAATAATCAATGATGCATCTAGTACTTTTTCACAGGTTTTCGCTGTTTCAAGTGGAACGTTTGCTGCAGTTTTATAACCCCCCTGTATAGCTTTTTTTCTTTTTTCTTTTTGCTCTTCTGTTTCTTTAGGCATTTTAAATGCTTTTATAACATCATTAAATGCATTTGTATCTTTATCAATAAGATTAGTTAGTTTTTTTCTAATATTTTCACTTTTTTTTAGAATATCCTTGATTTCATCTTGAACATCTGCATATTTTTCTTTTCCAATTGTTAGATTACAGACCATTGAACAAAGAGCAGCACCTAAACTACCTGATAATGCTGCAACACTTCCGCCACCTGGAGCAGGACTATTTGATGCAAGTTCTGATAAAAACATATTAACTTTCATAGATGCTAAGGGCCCAGTTTCCTCGACCATGTACTCAATAATTTTTTCCTCAGGTTTGAATGCATATAAATCAGATAAACCTAATTTTTCAATAGCAAGTCCAACTATTTCATCTTTATCTGATAGATTTAATCCTGATTTTTGGTTATAGAATTTACCTGCAATAATTAGCGATTCTTTAGGAACAAGTCCAACTATTTCACTACCTGTTGTTTTCACTCCAAGTTTTTCAGCTTGTTTTTTTACCTCTTCAAAAACATGATGCATATTTACTTCTCTAAAATTTAAAAGATTCATTGATACCTGAGCAATATTTTCATTATACATCATACCTCCAGCTTGTACTCCTTTAAACTTTCCAGGAATTCTTTGTGGTTTGCCATCCGGTCCGATTATTTTATTGCCATTTTTATCTTTTTTAAGAATGCCACTTGTTCTAATCATACCAGCAATTTTTGAAGCTATAGATTTATCATTTGTATCAAGATTGATATTATATGCAATTAGAATATCTCTACATCCTGTTGCTGTTGTACCACTTTTAGCAACAAATTCTGGTTTTCCAAAATCTGGTTTAAAATCTGGATCCTTAAATTTTTTTTCAAGTGCTTCATATTCACCTTTTCTGATATCAGGTAACTTAACACGATTAGGTTTAGTAGCGGACTTAGCATAGAGAAAAACAGGAATACCAAGTTCTTCTGCCATTCTTTTTCCAAATTTTTTAGAAAGATCAATGCAAACCTTATCATCTACACCTGATATTGGAATAAAAGGACAAACATCTAAAGCACCCATACGAGCATGTTCACCCTTATGTTTTGTCATATCAATTAGAGCAGTTCCAACCCTTGCAGCATTCAATGCAGCTTCAAGAATAGGATCTGGCTCTCCAACAAAAGTAAAAACAGTACGATTAAAATCCTCACCTGGATCAACATCTAGAAGTTTTACACCATCAACAGACTCTATAGAAGCAGAAATTGCATTGATCACTGCTTTATTTTTACCCTCGCTAAAATTTGGGACACATTCAACGATTTTTTCCATAGTTTGGCACCGAAATCCTTAATCAAGGTAATTCTTTTAACTGTTTGGGATACAAGTATGGAAGAAGTAGATATACTTATCAAAAATGCAGACGAATTAATTACCTTAAAGGGACCTAATAAACCAAGAATAAAGAAAGATATGAACAACCTTGGTGTCATAAAAAAAGGATCAATCGCAATTAAAGACGGGAAAATTTTTGATATCGGAATAAATCTAAAGTACAAAGCAGAAACAATTATTGATGCAAAAGGAAAAACAGTTTTAC
>CAZVNH010000523.1:0-1818 GCA_964628575.1 uncultured Thermoplasmatales archaeon
ACTATTCCCAGGTGGAACTCCTCCTTGATACAGTCTAAATCCAAAGGTTCTCTCTGCACTGTTTCTATCCATTACTTTTTTCTCAACTTCTACGTTCTTTTTTATTAAACTATTTGCTAATTCTTCTATTTTTTTCATTTCTTCTTCAGAAACTGGCTTATAATGAGAGAAATCAAAACGAGCTTCAGTAATTCCAAGTTGAGATCCTGCTTGCCAAATATGTTCGCCAAGTAATTGTCTTAAGGCTCCATTTACAACATGTGTTCCGGTATGATGTTTCATTAATGTATATCTATGATTCCAGTTTAATATACCGTGAACTTTATCTCCTACATTTAATTCTTTATCTATTTCATGAATTATGGAGTCTCCAATTTTTTTTACATAGTTTACCTTAATTTTATTTCCATTACTTTGTAAATAACCAATATCACTTAATTGTCCTCCACCCTCTGGGTAAAAAGCTGTTTTATCAAGAATTATTTCTTTTTTATTTTTCCATATTACCTTTGCATCAAATTCTTTTATGTAATGATCTATATAATATAGTTTTTCAGATATTGGGAGATTTTTATCAATGGTATCTTTTGTTTCTTCTTTTTTATTTTCATGTGAATGTAGCTCTGCAACCATTGATTCAAAATTATCTGGAATTTTCACTGTGACTCCTTCATTTTTTGCAATATTTTTTACAATATCTGGTGGCATCCCATGAGTGTCATATAATTTTATTAGTTCTTTTTGATTAATAGTCTTTTTTTCTTTGAGGATTCTTTTTACTAAATTTTTGCCTTTTTTTAGAGTATCCTTATATTTTTGTGTCTCAATATCAAGAATTTCACCTATTTGTTTTTTTCTCTTATATAATGAAGGGAAATCATTTTTTAGATACTCGATTTGTAAAAATACAATATCCTTTAATGAAGCATCCAGTTTTATTTTTTCAATAAATCTAAGTGATCTTCTAATTATTAATCGAGAGAGATATCCAGCTTTAACATTTGATGGTATAATCCCATCACCAAGCATAAAAGATAAACATTTTGAATGATCAGCAAGCGAGTAAATATAAGATAATTCTTTTGTATTATTTGCTTTGTTTTTAATCCAATTAATTGTTTCTGGAAATACTGTTTCGTATATCGTCTCTGTACCTTGAGTATACCAAGCAATTCGTTCTAAACCATATCCTGTATCTACGATATTTAATGGATTTGGGGAATATTTTTTTCCATTTATTATAAATTTACCTTTATCATCCTCCTTCATATTCATAAAAACAAGTGTAGCAATTTCAAGACCACCTGCAATAACCTCTAGGCAAGGTCCAGCGTTTCCTCCTCCAAACCATAGTTCTTCTTTATAATTTATTTCTTCTTTGGGAATCCCAATATATTGTGTAAAATATTCATCGCATAGTTTAACTGTTTCTTCTTTGAAGTAAATCTCATTAATGTTTTTATTAAAAGCATGATGTCCCATCATTTCAAACATTGTTAAATGCCTTCCACTAATACCAACGCTTTCCAGATCATTAAGTCGTATACATGGTTGGGATATAACCAAGGGATTTGCGGGTGGTGGAACCTCTCCTGATGTTACATGTGGTTGAAAATCTGCAATTGATGCAATTGTCAGATAGATATCTGATCTCCATCGTGCAATTACAGGACATCGCTCTCCTGTTTCAGGATAAAGTAGTCTTGAATGTCCATGTTTTTCAAAAAAAGATATAAAACTTTCACGTACTTCTGTAAGAGTTAATCTTTTTTTCCCATTGTTTTTTCCGATAAAACTAAAGGGTACACATGGTTGATC
>CAZVNH010000524.1:0-1818 GCA_964628575.1 uncultured Thermoplasmatales archaeon
CACATATAGTATATGCAGGAAGTAGAGAATATGAACTTGATTGGAAACTTAAAGGATATTCATATATGGATATCCTAAAAAAAGGCGGAGGCATAACATACACTGTTAATCAAACAAGAAAAGCAACAATTAATCAACTAACCAAAGAAAGTAAAAGACGTCTTGATACAATGTTAAAATATGGAACACCTAGCTGTGAAGCAAAAACAGGATATGGACTTAATACAGAAACAGAGTTAAAGATTTTAAAAACAATTAATAAAATCAATAAAACACATCCAATTGATATAATTCCAACATTTCTAGGTGCTCATGCAGTTCCAAAAGAACACACGACAAAGGAATATATTGATATTGTAATTAACGATATGATTCCAAAAACTAAAAACCTTGCAAGATTTTGCGATGTTTTTTGTGAAAAAGGAGTATTTAATCCTAGTCAATCAAAAAGAATACTTGAAGCAGGCATAAAAAATAACCTTAAACCAAAAATTCATGCAGATGAAATAGTTGATACTGGCGGAGCAAAACTTGCAGCAGAGGTTAATGCAATTAGTGCAGATCATCTATTACGCTCTTCCCATGAGGGTTTATTTAAAATGGCTCAAAAAGGAATAGTTGGAGTTATGTTACCAGGTACACCTTTTTCCCTTATGATGAAAGAATATGCAAATGCTCGCAAAATGATTGATATGGGAATACCAATTGCACTTGCAACAGATCTCAACCCTAATTGTTGGACAGAGAGTATGCAGTTTATAATAAGTCTTGCTTGTTTTAATATGAAAATGACTCCAGCCGAGGCTGTTTGTGCGGCAACTTTTAATGCAGCTTGCTCAATTGGTTTGAATGATTCAGCCGGTAGTCTTGAAAAAGGTAAACAAGCAGATATTATAATTCTTGATTGTCCAAATTATCTATGGATTCCCTACCACTTTGGTGTCAACCTTGTTGAAAAAGTTTTTAAGAAGGGTTGTTTAGTTATATAGGAAAGATAAAAATACATTAATTCTTATATATAGAATTGAATGGAGGATGGGAAAAAAAGAACACATCTTAAGAGAGAGCTATGTTTACTAGATATTTTTTGTATAGCATCAGGTGCAATGATTAGCTCTGGATTATTTATTTTACCCGGGCTTGCTTATTCAAAAGCAGGACCTGCAATTATTCTTTCTTATGCAATAGCTAGCATTTTAATTATACCAGCAATTTTGTCTAAAGCAGAACTATCGACTGCGATGCCTAAAGCTGGAGGTACCTATTTTTTTATTGACAGAAGTATGGGTCCTCTTATGGGAACTATCGGTGGTTTTGCTGCCTGGTTTTCCTTAGCATTTAAAAGTTCATTTGCCTTGATTGGAATTGGAATTTTTAGTGTGTTAATTCATCCAATTTTAGATAATATTTTTATTACAAAGCTTATTGCAGTATTATTTTGCATAATTTTTGCATTAATTAATATTAGAGGAGTCAAACATTCTGGTAAAACACAAATTGTATTAGTTTTAGGATTAATCTCATTACTGCTTTTTTACACATTAGCAGGATTATTTTTTGTTAAAACATCAAACTTTGAATCTCCTATAGTATTTAGCTTAACTTCAACTTTTTCTACTGTTGGTTTAATATTTGTAAGTTTTGGAGGACTTACTAAAGTTTGTAGCGTTGCAGAAGAATGTAAAAAACCTGGTAGAAATATACCTTTGGGAATGTTACTATCTTGGGGGATAGTATCATTACTTTATATTTTAGTAATAACAGTAACAATTGGGATTACAGAACCTGGGCAAATGCTAGGTGAAGAAAACCTTAGAC
>CAZVNH010000525.1:0-277 GCA_964628575.1 uncultured Thermoplasmatales archaeon
TTTTTGTTAATTTTCTCTGAAAACTTACTCATTCTATAAATCAAATTTTTATAAACTCGTTGGAGGTAAACAGTTGGGTGTTCTTAGTTCAATCAAGTCTGCTTTAAAATCGATATTGGTCGGTGTGCCAATAGTCTTTGCCATTCTTTCGTTGTAGGTTTGGCTCTTTGCCCATCGGTGCAAATTACTATGAAACTCAACTAGAGAGTCAACATCTAGCTCTTTGCTCGGTTGAATTATTGGTCTGTGCAAACATGTTTTAGAGTATTTCCATAGA
>CAZVNH010000525.1:287-555 GCA_964628575.1 uncultured Thermoplasmatales archaeon
AACATCTTCGTTCCATATCTTTGAGAGAATTTATCTAATTCAAAATATGTACTAGTACCAGGATAAGGCATGAAAAATACCAACGAAGGATAAAAATATTCTCCACCTGCATCAATCTGCTTTTCAATGAAATCTCTCGTTTCCTGTAACGAGTTCATATTTTCGCCAGGATAACCTAGCATGTAACTTCCAAAAATGTATAGATTACGTTTTCTAGCGGTATTAACTATTTCAAGTGCCTTTTTCAGGTATTTGTCAGGGGTATTGG
>CAZVNH010000525.1:565-1816 GCA_964628575.1 uncultured Thermoplasmatales archaeon
GATTCAAAACCATGAAAAATAAATGTACAACCAGCTTTCCGCATGAGCGAAATCTCATTGCTGTTCAATCGGTCTAGGCGCATTTCACAACTCCACATAAGGTTCAAATTTGATTCAATTAATCTATGACAAAAATCATTTAGCCAGTTCTTGTCAACACCAAATAATGGGTCGACAAAGAAGAACCTTCTATAGCTAAAATGTTCATCCATAAATGAAGAATAAATTTTCATTTCGTCTATTAATTTCTCTGGTTTCTTCACAGACCAAAAATGCCCGCCTCTAACAACAGCTTCTGAACAATATTCACATTTAAATTTGCTTCCTTCAATATCTAATGTTCCTAGACTTGAAACATATTTTTCTACTATTGAAAAATCGTAACTAGGTAATGTGTTAATATTATATTTTATCAGCATTTTCCGTGTTTCAATGATTTTACCATTGTGTCTCAATATTATATTGGGTACAGCTTTAAGCTGTTCATGATTTTTGATACCTTTGATAAATTTTTCACAAATTGGTTCAAAATCACCTCTAACAACAACATCAATATATTTTGAATCCTTCATAATATTATGAGCAACCATAGTTGCATGATAGCCACCCATAACTGTAATTGTATCAGGTTTTTCCTCTTTACAAATTCGTGCAAAATCTAGAATATTAAGATACTCATCACAGGATATGCAGGAAAATCCAATCCAATCATAGTGAGAACCCTTTATTAATCCCCTAAATTTTTCCAATCGCTCATTGTATTTATCTTGAGTCCTTGGGATTCCAAGCATAATTGGTATGTGCCAATAATCTACTTCAACACCAAACTGTTTGAGTATAGTTCCAACTGCAACTATGGCAGAGCTGGAATTCAACAGTAGTAAACTATACAACTCGGGGAGATCGCCTGAAGGACCGGTTCGAATTAATAGTACTCTCATGATATTACCCCTTAACCAGAGCATTCTTCGATATAAGTTTAGGTAATTCAAACAGATTATTTATCCTAAAATCGGGTCTGATACCAAACCCAGGATCGGGTATTTCATTCCGGCTGACAATTACTGTGATTAAACCTACTTCAACTGCACCTTTAATATCTATCTCAGAGTCACCTACATAAACTCCTTCGTTAGGTACACATTTTGCTAGATTTATTGCCTCATGGAATAACAGCGGATTTGGTTTAAAAGCCTGAATTTCACCAGATATTACTTTGATGTTAAAAAAATTCGTTAAATTATGTTTTTG
>CAZVNH010000526.1:0-1808 GCA_964628575.1 uncultured Thermoplasmatales archaeon
GATTGACACAGCATTAAATCGCCTCGCAAAAAACAACGAGATCATCAGACTTGGGTCTAGATATTATCCTCTCAAGAAGAAAGCTATTACACAGAAAGCTTCAGTAGAACACCGGACAACAATGCCACAATTCAATGAGTCAATCATCATTGGAAAAATCCTCACGTTTGAGACCGTGAATAACAAAATGATTGCCACAGTTGAAGTTTCTAGTGTGGAGAGGGGCTCCAAGTAGTAGGTAAACAAGAGGGACTTCAACATACGAGTCCCTCTTATTCTCTCGGCAGATATCTTATTTTTTACTTTGGATCGTTTGCTATAATTCTATCAATTGTTTTTCCATCATCATTGAGTACATAAGCCATGGTATCAAATACTATACCAAACTCAGTATCATCTGTTGATGTACAAATCAGTCTTACATATTTTTGACAATGTGAGCAACCAGTATTTTCACCATCACAAGTACATTTACTATCAGAATGAATATCAAATATTACTATTTCAATGTGATCTTCACACCCAGGTCGTTTTAATAGTGTGTGAGAAATACTGATCTTTTTAATATTATCAATAATATACCATTCTTCTGCTTTTTCATACCTTTTTATTTTTAGTATCATATCTTTTTATCTCCTTTTTGTCTAGTTATCTATCTGCCTATTTATTTGTTCTAAATAGTTTAGTTTATTATCTTTTAAATCTAATGGAGGGTTTATAAAAATATTATGTCTTTAAAATGCCCGTGCGAAAGCTGTATAACATTTGCCATATGTAAATCGCAACGAAATAATATAAAAGCAAGAAATACTTCGCTAGTATACTTTTTATATGAAAAGTGCTCAATTTTTAGAGAGTTCACTTCAAAAGTAATTTATAACAACATTAGTAGTTTAGAATACAATAAACTAGTAAGTTCAGTATTTTATGGAGGCTTATTTTGAAAGATAAACTTCCATGTAAGAACTGTATAACTAGACCTATACATCAAAGAAGATGGTTTCATTTTATATAAAATATATTCAAAGTGCTCAATTCTTAGAAAATATCTTATACTCAACTGCGCACCATCTATTGATGAGATTATAAAAATAATTAAAGAAGTGTTATTGGGTGAAGAAAATGAGAAAAGTTAAATTTCCTTGTGAAAATTGTATAACATTACCAATATGCAGAGGCCAAATAGTCACTAAGAGTGGTGGACTAGTTCATTTTGTATTATGTGATAAATGTCCATCATATAGTGAATATCTTAATTATGCATTTTCCACTAGTAAGAAAAAATATGAAGAGCTAATATATTTCTGGCTAAACGTGGGGTAAAATATGATTGATTTACGTAAATGTCCATGTGAGAATTGTATAGTTATTCCAATATGTACAAGTCATATTAGAGATGGTAAGATAAGGAAACTATTAGATAAGTGCTATCTTTTTGAAGAGTATTATTGGAGTAAAATATCTAATGATTACTTCAGATATGAAGAAGAGATGAGTAGAATATTTAGATTGGAATATTAATAATGAAGAAAATAAATTGCCCATGTAAAAATTGTATATGTTTTGCTATATGTAAAGCGAAAGTTAGAAAAGATAGATATAGCAGTATATATAGTCGCTTAAAGGACTTGCTCAATTTTTAAGAAACATTATAGAAATAAGTATTTTATTGAGTCAGAAAGATTAGAAGTAATAAAAGTTTTTAAAAAGAAAAAAAGATAAACATAAGTTATAAAGGATATTAAAAAAGCTAGATAATTTCTTTTTCAATAAGAACAAAATATAAAAACCTATGGAGGAATTAAAGG
>CAZVNH010000527.1:0-1802 GCA_964628575.1 uncultured Thermoplasmatales archaeon
TATGTATACCGATCTTGCTACAATTTATGAGCGTGCAGGTCGTATTAAAGGTAAAAAAGGATCAATTACTCAGATCCCGATGCTTACAATGCCTGATGATGATATAACTCACCCGATACCTGATCTTACAGGTTATATTACAGAAGGTCAAATCGTTCTTGAAAGAGGTCTTCATAAAAAAGGTATTTATCCACCTATTTCAGTATTGCCATGTTTATCTCGTTTAATGGACAGAGGAATAGGAGAAGGACGAACACGTGCTGATCATGCAGGTGTATCTAATCAACTATATGCTGCTTATGCAGAAGGATGTGACCTCAGAGATCTTGTAGCAATAGTTGGAGAAGATGCATTATCAGAGCGGGATAGAAAATTTTTAAAGTTTGCCGATGAATTTGAGAAACAATTCGTGGGTCAAGAATCCCATGAAGATAGAACTATTGAAAAAACACTTTCTATTGGATGGAACTTGTTATCAATTTTACCTGTTTCAGAACTTAAAAAAATAGATGAAAAATATATCGATAAATATTATCCAAAATTAAAAGAAGAGAAATAAAAATGGTTGAACAAGTATTAGAAGGAGTAAGTCCAACTAGAATGGAACTCCTTGAAATCAGAAAGAAAATAATTCTAGCAGAGAAAGGGCATAAACTCCTTGAAGAAAAGCGTGATGCCCTTGTTGAAAAATTTTTTAATATAATTGATAAAAGAAATGAACTAATAAAAAATCTTAATGAAGAATTCAATGATGCGTTTTTATCACTTATCCAAGCTCAAATGATACTAGGTGAAAACAGGGTTGAGGATGCATCATTTCAAATAAAGGATATCGGTGAAATAAACCTTGATACAGATAATATTATGGGTGTAAAAATTCCAAAGATGAATTTTGATGAAATTAATAAAGAAATCAAACCGGATTATGGTTTTTCTGATACATGTTCTATGCTTGATGATGCGCAAAAAAAATTTAAAAAGATTACAATTAAACTTATAATGCTTGCAGGTCTTGAAGGAGTGATAAAATCATTAACAGTTGAAATTGAAAAAACTAAAAGAAGAGTAAATGTGCTTGAAAATAATCTAATTCCAAAGCTATTTGGGACGCGTAAATATATTGAAATGCAGCTTGAAGAAAGAGAACGTGAGGATTTCTTTAGAAGAAAAAGAATAAAGGCTTTAATGGATGCTAAAAAGGAGAAAAAATGAATAATGGAATTGAAAAAGATCCGATTCTTGGAAGATATTTTGATTCACCTGAAAAAAAAGCAAAATGGCTATTTCGAATAAAGATTGCTTATATACTTTGGATTGTTTTTGTAACTCTTGGTATAATCGCTTTAATGGTTATATATTATTTAAAATAAAAAAAGCAAAACAAATTTTAAATATCCTATATCTTAATTTAATTATAATGTATTATAATTAAAAGAATGAAATTTTTCTTATTATATAATCAAGTAACACTTAGCTACATAAATATAAATAACCGCGTTTAATTATAATCAGAATATACAAAGGAGAATTTAGTCAATGAAACAATGGTATGAAGCTTTATTTGAAAATTATGCCAATAAATATGAAAAAGAATCATTTACAAAAGGAACAATTGGTGAATGTGATTTCATCGAAAAAGAAATTGAATATAATAAGGATTTAAAGATTCTTGATATTGGATGTGGAACTGGAAGACATACTATTGAGCTTGCAAAACGTGGATACCACGTTACTGGAGTTGATTTATCTGATTCAATGCTTAAAAAAGCACAAGAAAATGCAGAAAGACAACAGATCCAGGT
>CAZVNH010000528.1:0-1796 GCA_964628575.1 uncultured Thermoplasmatales archaeon
ATATATGACCACCTAGTACGACAGCAAATCGCTTAGTAACTTCGGAATGCTTAGGAATGTGTATTTTCCTGGTATCTATTTCTTCTAATATTAATTCATATAAATTCATGCCTATACCCTCATTGTTAATAACTTATTATTTTTTTGTTAATAAGTTATTATTAATGTGAACCCTCCTCTTTTGGAATATCTTTAATCTTGACTCTATTTTTCGGGAATCTCCTGGCAATCCTATCCTCTTCGAAATCCTTAGCTAAATCATTGCCAGTTATATTAGTATAAACCTGCTCAATGAAATCATCAACAGTGTATTCCCAGGGTTCACCGTTGATTAATTCGGTTACAATTCCATTGTAACTTACATCAATTAGATATGGTTTGACCATTGTAACCAGCATTTCACCGTTTTTAATTACCCTAGCAAACATTTGATCCTTAAATACTACACCATATTTACTGTGTCTCATTCCTCTAGTAATATTTAGGACTACATCACATTGATATGGTGCTTTGGTATAACCATCATATATAAGATTGCCAGTAGGTTTATCATCTACATATTCATCTTTCATTCTGGCAACGAATACTAGATTCTTTTTGATTCTTTTTACATCATTCATAATTCCATCAATCTTTTCATAGCAGTGAGACCACATAACTGTACCACCAGTACCGAATAGATTCTCTCTACCCAATTCCTTACAAGCGGTTAGTTCAGCCCAGACTCGTAAATCTTTACTAGAATCTATAATTACAGTGTGTATTTGATTATCAGTCAGACATTTATCTACAAATGATCGAATTTCAGGATAATCTTTAACTTGTTTATAATGCTCTGCTACGAATGGGAACTTCTTAGCCACCCTCCATCCTTTTGTTTCGGTATCTCCAAGAGCAGGAGATGGAAAGGTACAGGCAAGATGGGTTTTACCCGTACCTGGTTCAGCGAATACCAATAAACTGAATGGGGGTACATCCATATCGGGTATCTTATCCCAACCAGAAAACTCTGGTATGGGTATTTCTTGCTTAGAAACCTTCTCCTCTGTATGTTTCTTCCTGACGGTAGCTTTCACTATTCCATCTCCATTTAAGCACTAAGTCAAATGTTGATCTATTTATATTGATTTTAATTTTCCTAACATTGGTTCGTAAACCCTACCTTCATTTATTAGTTCATAAAGGGCATCATCAAAGTCATCATCAGGGAAGAGTAATGGTTTAGCTCTGGATTTAAGATGGTCATAATTCATACCATCTGTACTTGTCGCTACATTCTTCTCTGACAATACAGATAATATATTTTCTTTTATTTGAGATTTTGATTCATCACCTTCGGATTCTTCGAATTCCTCTTCTGATTCTTCTGGAGTATCGGTATCGGATTTATCTGATTCCTCCGATACTTCTGGAATTTCATCCAATAACCATACCCTTTTACCACTAATCGTAGCATCTTTGTTCTCTTTTTGACTGCAATAGCCGAATACAAGTACCCGTTTGCCCTCATCATCTGCATCCATTTCGATACCTTCTGGCATGAATATTGTAATAGGTTCACTCTCTAGTGTACTTAGTTCGAACAGATGAACATCTTTCTCTTCATTGTTGTACACTCTACCGACATATCCACCAAAGAATCCATTGTTATCCAATAGTTCATTAATAGATTCAGTGTTATTATCCGCTTCTTCGTCTGCAATGGTATTCAGGATTTCAAGGAATTCATTTTTATTCCTGGCTACACCGATTGGATTACTTCCGTTTGCCAACCCAAGTTGCTGTCTGTCCTGGTC
>CAZVNH010000529.1:0-1787 GCA_964628575.1 uncultured Thermoplasmatales archaeon
TTCCTTAATATTTGCAAGTGCAATAGGATTACCACAACCTAAACCCAAGTTTGCATCAGATGCCATACTGATTTCTTCATCTGAGTAACCAATAGATTTTGCAATATCAATCGAATCTTGATTACTATTATCACAAGAACAACAGGTACCTTCCCCTTTAGCGATTTTACTGTAACTATCTTTTACAATTTTTTTAACATCTTTATCTTTCATATAATTCACCTAATAATACAATCTATTATATCAATGCATCTACGTGTCTCTTTTACATCATGAACTCGAATAATATCAGCACCATTCATAACAGCTGCGCATGCTGCTGCAAGGCTGCCTTCAAGTCTTTCTGATAAAGGTAGAGGTTTGTTATCACCTAATATATTTCCTATAAAACTTTTTCTTGAAGCTCCAACAAGTATTGGTTTATCTAATTCTTTAAATTCTGAGAGTCTATGAATTATTTCACAGTTATCTTCAATTCCTTTTCCTGTTCTTTTTCCGAAACCGATTCCTGGATCAATTATAATATTTTCTTTTTTAATTCCATTTGATACAGCATAACCAATTCTTTCTTTAAAGAATCTTTTGATTTCTTCAACAACATCATCATAATTTGGATTTACCTGCATCGTACTAGGTGTCCCCTTCATATGCATTAAACAAATAGGAACATCATATTGTGCAATTATATCTGTTAGTTTTGTATCAACAGTTAATGCTGTTACATTATTTACCATTCCTGCTCCAATTTCTAGAGCTTTTTCAACGACTTCTGATTTATATGAATCAATTGAAATAGGAATTTCAATTTTTTTCCTAAGCTCTTCTATTAATGGTATTACTCTACTCAACTCTGTTGATAAAGATACTGTTGTTGATCCAGGTCTTGTTGATTCTCCACCTATATCTATAATATCTGCACCATCTTCTTGCATTTGCATTGCATGATTTAAAGCATCATCAAATGATAGATATTTACCTCCATCATAAAAAGAATCAGGAGTTACATTCAAAATACCCATAATAAGAGTTTTTTTCCCAAGATCAAAAAGATTATCGCCAATTTTTATTTTTTTCATCTAACTTCCTTCAAAATAATAGATATTTCTTTTGCAATCATTTTTAAACGAGAATAATGTCTATCAAGTTTTTCAATAAGTTCATTTAGTTGTTTGATTGTTCCAATAATAAGGATATCTCCTTTTTCTTCATGAAGACTAAAAGTATTTTTTGGAACTGCAACTTCTCCGCCTATAGAAAGCATATCTTGCTTAATGATAATTGCATCCTGTAAAACAACATTACTAAGTTTAATTGCTTTAGAAATAGTCTTGGGAGCCATGATTTCTATACTTGCAGGATCACTCCCAATTTTTTTTATTTCTTTTTTTGCATCATCTAAAGTTATGATATTTACTATTTTAGGATTATATGTTGCCACAAAAAATAGAATAAAAAAGTATTATTTGAAATATTTGTAGAAAAATCTACTTTTTTGACTTTTCATTTTTTTCTCTTGCTCTTTTTACTTTTATAGGAAGATATAAAAAATAAAAAATACAAAAAAACTCAATATTAGCTGCAATAATGATATAATATGGATGCAATTTTTGAAAATAGTGTAAAGTTGCTAGAGCAAGAGCTATAACAAGTGCTATAAATGCATAGATAAATATAAGCTCTCTATCGCTTCTGTTTTCAAACATTGATTGATACATAATATAACATTGTTATTAACATTTTTGGATTTAAAACATGTTTTTTGTAGATTTAGATTAAAAAGCGCATCC
>CAZVNH010000530.1:0-1782 GCA_964628575.1 uncultured Thermoplasmatales archaeon
TTTAATACTGTTATTAGATATAATATTATCTTGGTTATATGAAAACATCATACCTACTGTATTATTGAGTATAGTACTGTTTGTTATTGTTATATTATTTGAATATGCTGAGGTTATTGCAATATCTGTATCTGATATTTCTATATCCTCTACTTGTACATTGTTACATTCAAACAATATTAATTGTCCAACATCTAATGGAACAGTAAAATCATGTTGGTTCTTGTAGTAATATATTTTTTTATCGGTTTCTTCTTTTTCTCCTAATCTTAATTTAATGTTTTCAATTGGTTGTGATATAGTGTTACCTGCGATATTATGTGTATAATGGTTTTGATTTATTCCTTCTATGAAGATACCACAGTTATTAAATTGATTATTGACAACATTGTCATTTGTTGATGTATCGATATATACTCCACTCCATGATTGATTGGATATTATATTTTCAGACATAGTATTTTGATCTGAAGAATATAAGTATATTCCATGTTGGTTTTGATTTATTTCATTTGAATTAATATTATTTTGATTTGAATTTTTAATTTGTATGCCATTTGTCCTATGATCTAAGATGTTGTTGTCAAATATTAAATTAAAATTAGAATTAGTAATTAGTATTCCTTCATCGTTTTCTTGTAATATATTGTTAAATATTTCATTATCTTCTGATGAGTAAATATAAATACCATCATTTTTATTTTCTTCAATTATATTTAATGATAATTGATTATCATTTGAATCTTGTAATTGTATTCCGTGTTTAGTGTTATTATTAAAATCGTTATCTGTGATATTGTTATTATATACATAATTGCTTAGTATTAACCCAATATCTTTGTTTTTATTAATTTCATTATTTTTAATTAAATTATTGTTACATGTGCCTGGCCAATAACCATGATCAGATATTTGAACTCCGATATTATTTTCTGTTATTTTATTATCTGTAATTATGGTTTCATTGCATGATTCAAATAATTTTAGACCTACTACTTTGCTATTTTTTATTTCATTTTGATTTATTATGTTGTTGCAGGACATATCTGCAAGCATTATTCCATTTCCAGTAGAATTAAAGACTTTGTTATTGTCTATATAATTATTTTCTGAATACCATCCCAACCATATTCCAAGTGAACAAGTATCAACATAATTGTATTCTACAATATTATCATCGCTATCTAATAGTGAAATTCCCCAGTTCTCAGAATTTATAATAGTGTTATTCTGTATTTTATTATCTTTTGAATAAGGCAGGCTAATACCATGATCCTTTAGATTTTTTAATATGTTATTTCGAATTGTTATATTATTTACACTACTTGCATAGATTCCCTGTCCATATATTCCATCAATATAATTCGCAGGTTCTGCCTCTATTATGTTTTCATAAAAATTAATATTTGATGATTGTGAAGAAAAATAAATTATTGAATCAGAGTATTCATTATTACTACAGTTCGTAAAGGTAAAACCACTAATATTAATTTGATATCCTTCATTGTTAAAAATTTGAAGTACATGTTCACTGCCTATTCCATCAATTATTGTTGTATTCTTATCTTCACCTATTAAAGTTAAAGGTCCATTTGTTGATGAAAAATCTTTATCTCTTTCGTTATCATTTCTACTACCAATTACCCATGGCATGCTTATTTTCTCATAATATGTTCCATTTCTAACCTTGATGGTATCTCCTGGATTTGAATTATTTATTGCGTCTTGTATATTGCGGTAATAAGTGTTTTGATTTATATTATGAACTGGTGGTTTCATAGT
>CAZVNH010000531.1:0-1782 GCA_964628575.1 uncultured Thermoplasmatales archaeon
ATTGGACTCCGTGGATTAATAATACTAATTTAGTAGTTCCAATTAATAGAACTGTCGTCGGAGTTTTCAATTATACTATAGAATATAATAACAGCATAGGATTATTTGGGATTCCAGATACAGTTCTTGTATTTATTAATCTCCCTGCTCAGAGTAATTCTATTATTTATGGTCTAAATTCATCTATAGGGTATAATTATCATGCAATTCGTATAGATTTGGGTGATATAATAGTTGAAAATACTTTAAATCTTACTCCAGGGATATCTCCATATGATCTTCCCATTCTTCCTCCTATTCCTTCGACCATTACTTCGTCATGCTCATCAATAAAGCTTATTGCATTATTACCTGGTGCAAATGCTGTAATTTGCCTTCCGTTTTTTATTAGTTGAACTTTTACACATTTTCGAATTGCAGAATTAGGCTGTTTTGCTTCAATTCCTACTTTTTCGATTACTATTCCTCTTGCTTGTGCAGTTCCCTCTAACGGATCTGCTTTTTCTTTGAGGTGTAATACTCTTTTTTTGTAATATCTATCATTCCATAGTTGTTTTTTTCTGGAATTTTTTAATTTTCTTGCTGCATTTATTCCTTTGCCCAATTTGTTCACCTGTAGGATTAGGAGTATGGCAGTATGCACTTTTAATATTTAAATCTTTTAGACAATAAGCATTTAATTATTTCTTTATTCAAACAAAAAATGTTCATCTATAGTTTGTCTTCTAATTAATTTTTAATATTATACTATTATATGAAAAAATCGAAAATATTGACTTTATATGATTTGTCTAAAAAACTATCTTAATTATCAAATACTTTTATTTAAAATTCTAAGAATATCTTTTAATATTGGATGATTCTGTATAAATGAATAAAGCATGGTTTGTATATTGTTTCTGTTTTTTGATATTGTTATTCTGAATGTTCCCCAGTCGCTTTCACCACCAAAATCATCACGAGCTTTAACCTTGATATTGTAGAAACCTGTTGATGAATAAGTGTGATGAGCATAAGTATAACCACCTTCATTAGGCATAGAATATATTCCATTGGTATATGTTCCATCATCCCAGTCTACATCATAAGAAACTGGATTATTATCAGGATCATTTCCAAATCCAATTAATATCTCCACTTTAGTTCCAACTCCAAATTTTGGTCTACCACCAACATAGGGAGTTTCTGGTGGATGATTGTTGTTTTGTGGTGCAAAGCAGTGAAGATAACCAATAGCTCCATCAGGAAAAATTCCAGATGTAGAACCAATATAAACCTCTCCATTACTACCTATACAAGGAGAAGAATCAACACCATTATTAGCGATTTGTTTACGCCAAAGTTCTGTTCCATCAGGATTTATCGCAATGATAAAACCTTGATTATTTGATTCAGATGATACACCTATATATATTGTTCCATCTTTACTAATCGCTGGGGAAGCATGGTCTATATAGAAATTTGTAGAACCTAGGAAAAAACTCCATTTACTTGTTCCATCAGGGTTATATGCGTACAAATAGTTTTTACCTGGATCATAAATAGTACCATCACTTGCAAGTGCAATACTTGCAGCTTCACTATTTCCTGCAGATGTTCGCCATTTGAGAGTTCCATCAGGATTTAATGCATATAGATGATTATCAAAAGAATCAAAATATATGGTTCCATCATCTGCGATCACGGGATGAGATTTAACATAATCACCTGTACCATATCGCCATTTAAGAGTACCATCTGGGTTCAGTGGATATAAGTATCCATCTCCGGAGCCTATATATA
>CAZVNH010000532.1:0-1772 GCA_964628575.1 uncultured Thermoplasmatales archaeon
CTCAAGGTCAGTTCCGTTTTGCCATAGTGAAATATTTATACTCGAAGCTGGCTCTCCTATTTGATTAGTTACATTAAATGGAAATGTCCTGTTAACAACCCTTGTATTTGCAATGTATCCTATACTATCTGCTGGGAACATATCGACATATCCTTCTATATAAGTTGTTCCACCACCATACATTCTGTAATCATCTGTGCTTACATTTGAGTATGTTCCCCAAAATTTATGTATTTCACCAGCACCATCAGCAAACCAGTAAGAATTCAATGTTACATTATCTTCATGAAATAGAGCATTGGAAGTATCATATCTGCTTGGTGTTTCAAAATTTGTTAAATATGCAATTCCATCATGTTCGATATAGAGTTGAATATAGCTATCAGTAGCGTTTATAGTCCCGAATACACCTTCAGTATTAATTTTGGCAAAAAGCATTGTTTGTGAATTGCTTATGTTCAATAATGTTCCCTCATCGGACACAGCGACATTTTCTTGGCTATAAGCATCACCTTCATATTGAAACCTATTTATTGTCCAGTTATCGGTGCTGTATCCATCGCTTCCTACCATCAATTCCAAATTGTAAACTTTACATCCATTGTTTAAATACAATTTAGCACCAGTTCTCAAAAATTGAGCACTTGGATATGATGGGTCATAATCTGACCATTCATTGAAAGAACCATAATAAAGATAATGAGCATACAAATCACCAGTCGCATCTACATTATCGTAACTTGTATTTCCATAAACAAACACCTTGAATTCATAGTTAGTATCGTTTGATTGAAATGTGGTCGTATCATTTACCTTAAATAAAGCTCCAGCCGTCACATTAATGTTGTGTATGTAATCAACAGAATTATTGACATAATAAGTAACATTATCAAGATGGAGCTGTATTCCATCTTCAATTATTAAGTCACAATCCTGATAAATAGTATCACTATCATAAACACATATTCCTGTAGGACATCTCGTGGAATTGAATGTGCAATCTGTTACTGTTGTCCATGTCTCAGTTCCGAAGCCAAAGCTAACTTCCCATCCTTCTCTCCAATATGGCAATTTGACTTCATAAATTTTATCATCCCAAGCAGAGAAAGTTGATTTGGTGCCCAAAATGTCAATTGGAATGGAATTTATATTTCTGAATTGTTCAAATTTGTTTTCATCATTAAGATATTTTTTGGCCATTTCCTTAAGCTTTTTTTCATCAGAAAAATAACTTAAAGTTTCGCTTTTTATTTTACTTTCCATAGATAAAATGAAATTCCAATTGAGATCATCTACTTTTTCTATCTGAACATTTATCAAATCAGATAAGTCTGTTTCATTTGTTTCCTTCAATTTCCATGATTTTCCCAAAGGAAGTTCTTTGCTTAAAACAATTGTTTTTGTTTCTTTTGGAGGTGAAGGTTTTATTGATCTATTTTCCATTTGTTCAGGATCGACTTCTTCCATAGTATAACAACGGCTGCCAGATATTCTGCTACACCATTGGATTACATTCTCAATATTACAAATATATTGTCCCACTTCTGGGTGCAAATCATCAATATAAACAATATCTGTTCCGTTTATCCATTCACCATAGTCTGGCCCGGATCTGCAGACATCATAAGTTCGTGTGTCTTGCAAATATACAGATCCGAATGAGAGAATCAATATCAAAATCGAAATGCTCCCCATGCTTTGCCATTTCCAATTCATACATATCAATCCTATCCCTGGATTATGAGATTAGTTCCATTATATCGGATGTAGAC
>CAZVNH010000533.1:0-1008 GCA_964628575.1 uncultured Thermoplasmatales archaeon
ATATTCCATAATTGAACTAATTCATTTAATCTAGCCTGTATAATATTGATAGACTCTTGTGTATCCAACTGAACTGCTGTTTCTTCTATTAAAGTTATTTCAATTTCAGTTTTCTGTATATTCACCTTGTCTTGTACTATTATAAGCCTTGATTTAAATTCTTCTATTTTCACCAGCAAACCTGATTTGATATCACTATCCAGTAATAACATAACTAAATCTGAAGCATTGTCAATAATTATTTGCGTACTGTCTACATCAATCTGGATTAATGAAACTTCAGCTTGTGCAAGTGATACTTCTGCATTATTAACAGCATTTTGTGCATTAAGAATCATTTGGCTATTTTCTATAATGATACTAATATTATCTAATCTTAACTGTAAATTTTCTTTATCTTCTATATTGTGAAGTAAATCTATTTCTGACTGTATAGATTCAACTCTATTTAATGCAAAGTCTATTCTATTCTGCAGACTTAAATCATCAATATACAGTTCCAGCTCGTCTATCTGTTTAGCTATTTCTTCCACAGGATCTTTTGTCATTACAGTAAAGATTGTGCTCCATGCACCATAACCACTGCTATTTTTTGCCCTGACTCTGTAAGTATATTCATTATAAGATGTAAGTCCTGAATGAACATAAGTTGTGTTATTTCCTAAATCTATAACAGTACCTTCAACTTCTATTTCATAATTTGAAGCCCCTGATATACTTTCCCATGTCAGAATAATTTCATCGCTGCCAGTTTCTGTGGTTACATTTTCAATTACTCCGGGAAGTGTCCAGTATTCAAATTTTTCACTCCAACTCCCCTGTGATATATTATTTAAAGCCATAATCCTATAACTATGTAACGTTCCTTGTGATAATTCAAAATGAGTATATGTTTCATTACTTGTTTCAATAACAATAATACCATCTATTTCTATTTTATAATTAGATGCTCCAAATACCTCATCCCACATAAGTGTTATTGAATCATCACTGGAAATAGCATTAATA
>CAZVNH010000533.1:1018-1771 GCA_964628575.1 uncultured Thermoplasmatales archaeon
TAAATATTTCTGTTACTTCACTCCACTTTCCTATTGTTCCATTATTCCTTGCTCTTACCTTGTATTTATGCAGTGTATAAGGCTCAAGTCCATTATGTGTATAAGTAGTGGAATTTTGGTTATTTATAACCAATCCATCAACAGATATATCATATTCTTCTGCTCCTTCTGCCACCTGCCATGTTAAAGTAATTGAATCTATTGATTGTACAGCATTTAAATTAGCCGGAATACCTGGTAATGTTCTGGTACTCATTATTTCATTCCATTCACTATTTCCTGCTTCATTTCTGCCTCTTACTCTGTAGCTGTGTACTGTTCCCGGCAATAAGCCTTTATGAATATAATATGTTTCAGTTATTCCATCTACTATATTGCCATCCATCTCTAATTCATAAGTTTCTGCACCTTGTGATTCTTCCCATGATATTTTTATACTTGTTTCTTCTTCTTGAGTATTCATATTTGCCGGTGATGCCGGTAAGGTTCTGCCGGTTAATATTTCACTCCATTCTCCAGCATCCGAAGTAATTGCTCTCACTCTATATGTATGAATACTTCCAGGTTCCAGCCCCTTATGCACATATTTATTATTAAGTCCGTTGTATATTATTAGTCCATCAACTTCTATTTCATATCCAACAGCACCGGAAACCAAATCCCAATTTACAGTTATCAATGTATCTGAAGTAACCATATTTAAATTCATTGGTGCAACAGCCAATGTATATTCTTTTATTTCCGTACTCCATT
>CAZVNH010000534.1:0-1771 GCA_964628575.1 uncultured Thermoplasmatales archaeon
TTCTTGACCTATGAACCGTCCTGAACTCATTGAACCAATATACATAGCATCAATATCCTTACCACTTATTCCAGAATCAAAGATAGCTTTAGCACCAGCTTCTGCTGTTAAATGTCTAAATGATTTATCCCATAACTCTCCAAATTTTGTAATTCCAATTCCTATTACCGCTACATCTCTCATTTTTTTATCACTCCCAGTAAAGAAGATCTGTTATTTTTGCATAATTTCCATAATTAATGTATGATTTATTTTCTATCATATCAGCAACTGATGGAGCGTTTTTTCTATTAAGGTTTGATATATTATCAGTAATTGAAATATCAAAACTATCACTACCTGCTCCAGAACCATAACTTGTAACAATTACTCTATCACCAGGTTTAGCAACATCTAAAACAGATGCAAGACCAATCATCGAGGCTCCTGAATATGTATTACCAATAAAAGGGACCATAAGACCTTGTTTTATTTGATCATATGAAAAGCCAAGTTTTTTTGCAATGTTTACTGGAAATTTACCATTTGGCTGATGAAATACTGCAAAGTCATAATCCTCTGGTTTTGTTTTTACTTTCTCCATTAATCTAGTAGCTGAATTTGAAACATGTTTAAAATATGCTGGTGCTCCTGTGAATCTTCCACCATGAGAGGGATATTTTCTTTCAGCTCTTCTCCAGAAATCTGGTGTATCTGTTGTATAAGATAGTGTATGATTTATTGTAGCAATTACATTTTCATTGCCGATGATAAATGCCGCACCACCGGCAGATGCAGAAAACTCGAGTGCATCACCTGGTGCTGCTTGTGAAGTATCTGCACCTATTGCAAGTCCATATTTTATCATTTCTGCTTTTACAAGAGCTGTACATGATTGAATAGCAGCTGTTCCAGCTTTACATGCAAATTCATAATCAGCAACCATAAGTTCAGGTGTAGCCCCAATTGCTTCTCCAACAATTGTACCAGTCGGTTTTACAGCATATGGATGTGATTCACTTCCAACATATATTGCTCCAATATCTTGTGGGTTTATACTGCATCTTTTTAAAGCTGCTCTTGCTGCTTCAACACTTATTGTTGCAGTGTCTTGATCTATTGAAGGCACTGTTTTTTCGTAAATTCCAAGACCTTTACTAATTGATTCTCCATTTTTTCCCCATACTGCTGCTATATCATTTGCTTTTATTCTTAATCGAGGTATATATGATCCATAACTAATAATTCCAATTTGTTTCATTGTCAATACCGAAGTTATGTATCGACATGGCCTATATAACATTGACGATTAAATTTTCGTTTATCAACGATTATAGAATAGGGATGAAAAAAGTGATTTATTACCACATGAAATTTTGTTTTAACTCTATCATATGGAGGTTTACACCCAATTCTTCTATTCTAATAATATATGCTTTTCCTAACTTCTTTTTAAATTTATCAATAAAAAATCTGCTTGCTTCTTCACCAAGTGATGAAGTAAGATTTTCAATAAATCTTTGAATACCACGGCCAAGTTCTGAAGGTCGTACATCGTTTATTTCTATTGGTATATCTATCCAATCTTCTTCTTGATTGGTTCTAAAATCATTGATTTTTATTCCATTAAAAAAATTATATTTTTTTTCAAAATTTTTTATTAGATTATTAACCATTAATATAGCATAGTTTTCTGTACTTGATTCACTTAATACCTTAACTAAAGATATTAATACATGTTTTACAACAAGTATTTGATTGAGTTTTATTACACTTAGATCAACACCAATAT
>CAZVNH010000535.1:0-1768 GCA_964628575.1 uncultured Thermoplasmatales archaeon
GAACCGTCCCCTTGACACTTTTTTTCATCGTTAGTTAAACAATTTAGAATATCTAAATAAACAGATTGAGCATTTTCTTTCCAATTATTACAAATACTGCGGGCAACATCTTTACTACCTACAGTAATTGATAAATCAATTAATGAAAAAGAATCCTCGTGGATCTTACATTTAACAACAAACTCGTTTTCATTCTCAGGAGTATAATCAGCAGTTATAAGGGTTTCATTACGGATTTTTTTACGAATTTCTAATATTGTATTGTCAATTCTCTTCTTTAGACCAATAGGAATCATACCTATAAAGTAGCTCATAGTTTCCTGGCCTTTTTGAGTAATAGTATAAAAATACCTATTTTCTTCTTGGATACGTTCAAGTGAATTGTCATTACATAAGTCATCAATAAATTGCTGTAATAAAAAGTAGTTCATGAATCTATTTTCTAATATTAGCTTTGTTAATTGTAAATTACTTATTGGAAAGTTTAATTTATCAATTATATAAAGTAGAATTACTTTACTTTCCGCCAATTCTCTATTACTCCCTAAACTCATAGAATACCTCCAAAAATCCAAGTAAAATTATTTATTATAGATATGACTCTACATTTCAATTTAACTTACGCGAAATCTACACCTATAAAACTCATTAAACGAACAAATATCAATATTAATTTAATGTAGAATTATTTGTGCATTTAATATATGTTGAGTATATGCTATTATAACACAATTTTTTTTATTTTCCAAAAAAAATAGGGGTGAAATTATTATAATAAAATGTATTTGTGTTATAATATAATAAAAAATTTTGGAGGATCTTATATTGAAGTTTTCATATGAACTAAAGAATAAATTAATTGATTTTGGAGCAACTTTTGTTGGATTTTCAGATGTTGAAGGAAAACTTCCTAATGAATTAAAAGCACTTAAATATGCAATTACAGTAGGTATAAGGCTATCAGATGCTATTATAAATCAAATAGACCATAAACCTACTTTTACTTATTTTCATCATTACAAAACTGTTAATACTTTATTAGACCAATTAGCTTTAAAAGGATTATTATATATTCAGGAAAAAGGATTTAATGCATTTACGATTCCAGCATCTCAAACGGTAAATGACGTAGATGACAATTATAGTGGAGTATTTCCACACAAGACGGCTGCTGTCTTATCTGGACTTGGTTGGATAGGCAAAAATGGGCTTTTTATAAGCAGAGAATATGGACCAAGGGTTAGATTGGGAACTATATTGACAGATATGGAACTTCCCTTAAATAATTTTAGTACAGAAAGTAAATGTGGTAAATGCAATATTTGTGTAAGCAGCTGTCCAACAATGGCTTTAACAGGAGGAGAGTGGTATAAAGGCTGTGAAAGAGCTGATATTGTTGATGCAAAAGCTTGTAGTGATTATATGAATAAAGAATTTAAGCATATTGGTAGAGGCTCTGTTTGTGGGATATGTATAAAGGTTTGTCCCATAGGAATAGATAGAGGTAAAATTAACTAAAAGTTAAAATTTATGCTTTCTATTAGTTTATTTAAATGATATAATATGTAAATAGATCAAAAGCCAAAAGTTGAAATTTTTTTATAAGTGGAGAGGAAGACTTTAATGAATAATGAAGAATTTCAAAAAGTTGTTCTAGATGAATTAAGAGCATTAAAAGCTGGTGTAGGAAGATTAGAAAAGAAAAATGAAATATTTGACAAAAGATTTGATGAAATAGATAAAAGGCTTGATGGAGTAGATAAAAGGC
>CAZVNH010000536.1:0-1768 GCA_964628575.1 uncultured Thermoplasmatales archaeon
TGGAAATGTTATTTGTCCAACTTTTACATCATCATCATTATCATCGTTATCTTCAACGATAATATGTTCTAAAAGTGTTAAAGCTCCACTTAAATTACAAGTATCCTCTTTCCACCATACTTTTATATGTAATTTTTTAACACCTGTACCATTTGGAAGACAACATTCGTCATAAGCTGTGAAAATAAGAGGTGTATCGTCACTTATCCAATATGGATGTATTTCACCTACTCCATATTTTGGACATCCAACAGTTTTACTTGTAACCGGTGGACATTTATCAACAAAAAGATCTTGCCAAAATAATCCTTCTGTATTATTTTCATTATCCCAACATTGATATCTGATCTCATGGAAACAAGTTTCATCAAGATAGAATTCAGCTGTTACTGTTCCATCCTGATCGTAGTCATAAACTGTCATATCATATTGTGGCAAATGCTGCCAGACAATATCAGGATCAGTAAGGTCTTGTGCGATCCATACCGAAATTTCAATTCTGTTGCTTCCTGATTCATCATCTGTTGAGTTTATCCAAATTGGTGTACATGGACCTATTACATAGTAATTGTTTCCACGCCAGAGTCGTGTTATATTAGGTTCACCTACTTCAAAGGTTTGAATAGGTGGTGTCTCATCTCCAGACTCATGATTATAAAAATCAGCAAATATTGCACATGCTTGATTAACAGGGATATCGATAATTGAGTGACCAGATAGAGTTCCAACAGGACTTCCTGAACAATCTTCAGCAGATGCTGTCACAAAACTGTATCCAGGTTTAAGTGTTTCAGTGATATCAACATATGCTATGTCAACACCTTCGTTAAACTCTATTGAGAAGGTGATATATCCATTTTCATCTGTTTGACCAGATGATGGTACTGCTACTCCTCCAGTAACAGATGCAGTAAAAGTCCAATTCGCAGCTGGTACATCATCAACCCATTTTCTTACTGTAATTGTACCCCCACATAATTCACTTGCAATTTGTGCGAGAGTATCTGATAGGTTTTCAAAATCAGAACCATAATAAGCATCTTCACTTGAGATGGCTATTAGATTCTGTGGGTTTAACTGGTTTCCTATTCCAAGTGTTATTATACGTACACCATCTGCTTTTATTTGATTCGCAACATTAATAGCAGGTGTTAGATGATCACCGCTTGTTGTTCCTCCTCCATGAGCTGTTGGGTTACCATCTGACGCAAAAACATACAAGTCAGGTTTTAAAGGTCGATTATCCCAAAGACTATGTGCTTTTATAAGTGCGTCCTCCCAGTTTGTCCAACCACTTGAAGTAGATCCATTTATTGCAGATTTGATTAATGGAATATCTGCTGTATAATCTTGGGCAACTCTACCAGTTGTATTAAATTCGATTATTGCTATTTGTGTTGGAGTGTTTGGTAAAAAAGCATCTACAAAATCAAGAAAAGCATTTTTCATTTGTTGTAGTTCTGAAGGATCTATACTTGATGAGCTGTCAATAATTAGAACCATATCTATTCCACATGATTCATTTAACTCAGGGTTTTCTTGGACTATTTGAACTGTTGTAAAATCAGTACCAATACAGTCATCATTATCAGTTACTCTTAAACCAATATTATATGTACCTGTTGATGGCCAAGAATGAGTTGGCATTTCACCAGTTGCATCATCAAATTGCCCATCGTTATCGAGATCCCATTCATATGATACTATAGTTCCGTCAGTATCATAACTACCTGAACCATCTAATTGCACGGGTGTATTAGTATAATTA
>CAZVNH010000537.1:0-1765 GCA_964628575.1 uncultured Thermoplasmatales archaeon
AGATAATTGAGATAGAGAAAGGTCAACAATTATAGCAGATGCCCCTGATAGATATAATTGCATAGACGTCTCAATATCAGGAGAGTTAATCGATCTGGCAATGATGGTTCCACCTGTTCCCTTAGGGGTGAATTGAATGGACGCAACTCCATTTGCATTTGTATTATCAATCCACCAACTTATATCACCGCCGCCAGATTCGCCTGATATATACGGTATGAAATTAATAGGTTCGTCAGGTATTGGATTACCATTACCATCTGTATACCTTGCTTCGAGTGTGGTAGGGGAATATTTTGCTACGGGATTAGGGTTTGATGATAGAGTAAGTCCTGATGGAAGAGATTGTGTCAGAATTATACTTAGAGATCCAGTTTCAGGGAAGGATGGGACATTAGTCCCATCCGCGTCTTTAGCATCAAAAGAATATTGGAAGGTACCCGGTGATGAAAAGGAATGATACATTTTAAATTTCACACCTAAAGAATAATCACTACCCTCTGTATCTGATAATTGATACGAAGTGCCATCAAGATTTATCCATACACCTGACGGAGGTTGGCTGGTGGGATCTTTATAAATAACAGAAAATTCAGTTGGAGAATTTACGGTTGTTGGAGAAGGAATAACAATTCCATTGCTCAAATCCGGCTTATCAAATTGAGTTATAATAACCTTTAAACCATATGTTCCAGTATTTCCTTTTGCTGGATCATTATCGGTAAAAATCTTAAAATAGATAGGCCCCCCATCTGATACAATAAAATTGCACTCCCGCGAATCATTCTTTACTGACCAGTTATCAACTTTGTGTTGTAGATAGACATTTCCAGAGTAGAATATACTTTCATGATTATTGAAATTCAATCCATTTACATAGGCAGTTACTGAATAATTATAGCCATAAGGTAAGTCCATTTTAAAAAAATCTTCATCCAATAATACATCAATATTACCTTCAAGATAGATATCCGAATAATATGGTATTGATGAACACGAGGATTCAGAATTGTTCGGTTCACGAATATCCTCAGGAAGTTTTATACCAACTACAGCTTGTTGGTTTGTACTTAAATTGTAACCTGTAGGTAATTGTAATAAGCCCAATAGATCTAATGAAAAAAAACCATTATCTAATCCATTCCATCCCCAGTTAAAATGAAAATTATTGTCCGAATCATATCCATCGCAAACGAAAGCATGCCCTGCGTCATCGAATGGATTAAACCAATTTTCCGGATCAAAACCTACATATAATATTGGCCTGGCATTATTAATTTCATTTTTTAATAAATCCTCCCAATTATTCTGATCAGGATACAATAACTTCATATGATACTCCAATGAAGGATCGTAATTAAAATAAGTTGGTAATGCATCCCTTGCAGCTGATATGTATGCATAACTAGTGACGTTATAATGCATATACACACTAACTCCACAGTGATAAATAAGTTGCGCTATCGCAGGATTTACACTGGAATATAATTTATTCAGCATCCCTTTCCAGTCGTAACTTGTGCCCCCAAAATTTGCTTTTTCAATCCTAAATGTTCCATTATATTCATTCTGACTTGTACCGGTCTGTGGATATCCATGATAATACATTATTTGCCCCATAGCAGTTGCGACACAACCCGCAGCTGCGTGCCCATTGAGATTAGGATTTTGATCAAAACTTGGATCCTTTACACAACTATCATTGTAAGGCCAATCTTGATCCCACACAATAACATTTAATAATCCATTTAAACCAGGCACAAGG
>CAZVNH010000538.1:0-1736 GCA_964628575.1 uncultured Thermoplasmatales archaeon
GTCCCCCTTTGAAGCAGAGATTATTGCATCAAATATTGTCATACCTGATGATGTTGAACTGCTTATTTCTCTTAAAAAATCTGGAAGTTGTTCTTCGATTTCTCTTTTTTTCTTTGCCTTTATATGATTATAAAAACCTATAGGGCCAATTGCTGTTAAAAGACCAAATACAATGAAATCTAAACCGTTTATTCCTTTATATGCAAATACAGCTGTTTCTGTCATTAATAAAATACCGATGAAAAAAAGAATTATTGAAACCGATATTGAAATTCCAATTAAAATAAAAAGTAATATATCTTTTCCATATTTTTGATTCAAGTTGTACTTTTTACTATTAAAGGGGTTTTTCATATAGATTCCCCCATCCCTGAACTCATTAAAACATAGAAGCCGAAATATGCCATAGGTAGAATCATCAGGGCAATTATATACAGAAATTCAAATGAAATACCGGTACTACTTGTTAAACCCATGATTGAAATAATTATTAGTAAAAATAATGGAAAAGCTATAACTGTTACCACAAATGCTTCAGCCATTACTGCTAAAGATTCAAGGTTTTTTTTCCTATCAATCAAATCATTTGCCATGTATTTTTCAACACATCTTTCAAAATATGGACCTAGTTCACTACCTGATTGAATAACTCCAATTATTCCTTGAATAAATTCTTTAAATTTTTCAGATGGAGATATTTTTATTGCATTTTTCAATGCAGTTATTGTGTCGACTCCCATCATATTGATTTCTGTTGTTATTTTCTTTGCTTCTTTTTGTATCTCTCCATAAAGCTCAATATTTGATAAAGCTTCAAATATTTCAGCTGGTGAAATACCTGCCACTGACATAGTATTAATGAAATTTGCTGCAAAAGGAAGGTATCTATCAATTTTCTTCCCACGCATTTTTGCTTTTGATGATGGTAAAGTTATATAATAAATTCCAATTCCTATTGGTACTGTACATGATATTATTAACATTAAAAGAGCTGTCATTGGATGGGGGATAATTAAGAAAAACATTATTGTTGATAAAATTGATGAGATAAAACCAATTATAATATTCATTAGTATCATTGAATAATACTCTTGATATACCATTGCAATATCTGCTTTCTCAAGTTCTCTATTTTTACTGGTTTTACTTATATTTAATTTTAAAAATGTTGATGAAAAAATCCTTCTACAAAACCTTGTATAAGGTGTTGATTTCACCTTTTGAGTTCCTCCTTTGCTCTTTTTAAGGTTTTATCTGGATATTTACTATATTCATTCAATATTTTTCCTACATCTCTAAAATCTTTGATATTTTTTATATTCATCCACTCAAGTATTAATTTTCTATTTTCAATTTCTTCTAATAATTCTTCATCAGTCCAGTCATTTTGTAGTTTAATATCATTAAGAATTTTACTTGTTCCACTATTGTCAAATCGATCATCAGTTTTTGAAACCCATCTAAATGGTTCCATAAAGATAAGCTGGTTTGTATCAGGATCCAATTTAACAATTTCTGTAACACTTGTCATTCTTCTAACTGTTTTACCTGATATATCAACAGCATTCTGAAAAACAATAATTTCAAGGGATGTTAAAAGAGCTCTTGGTAAAGATATTGGAGGATTTTCTAATCTTTGGATTAATGTATGAATATCACTTGCGTGAACTGTTGCATAAGATGTATGACCTGTAGCCATAGCCTGAAATAAACTATATGCTTCTTTACCTCTTACC
>CAZVNH010000539.1:0-1731 GCA_964628575.1 uncultured Thermoplasmatales archaeon
GTTAAAATAAACACTTTATTTAACTTTTTTAATATAAAAATTTTTTATACTATTTTGTGAAAAAATTTATAATCTATTTTAGTATTTGATAAATGGGGAGTAGATATGGAAAAAACAAAAAAAATGATTTTTTTGGTAATTGGAGTTGGTATTTTATTAATAAACGTTAGTTCTTTAAGTAATTCTGTTCAAACACTAAATAAGCCATATGAAGATAATAAAACTCACGTAACTATTGAAGATTTAATAACTGGCACTAAAAAAGAATTTTATGTAGAAAAAGAAATTGCTTTAGATATAATAGATTTCCAGCTTGAAAAGATTACACCTCAGACTTTTACATCAGAAACAATTGAAAAAATTGATGTAATGAAAAAAGCAAATTTAATTGATGAAAAAACTGCAAATATCTTAACTAATTTTTTTATAAAAAAACAAAATTCATTAGATTATAAAAATTCAAAACCAGCAGCTTTATATGATTTAATAAATGTTTTTAGCGGTGTTTCTTTCATGGTAAAAGGTGAGAGAACATTCAATAGTTTGGATTTTCCTGTTGGAAAATTCCCTTTTATCAATTCAAATATAACTGCTTTATTTTCCATTTTAAGTAGCTTTGATGGTGATGGATTTATTTTCACTCTTGGAACATTTGGATTAAAATATCTATATGATTATAATGTAGATGTATATGATTTTCCATATTTTCCTGGTATAAAAGGATCGGTTATTGGTTTTTCAGGTGTGTTTATCAAAATGGAAATTGGTGAAGATTTTGATGAGGAATATCGAGGTACGTATTTTATTGGAATGGGCATGAATTTTGGTGCTCTTTGGAATAATAAATAAGATAATTAAAAGACAATCAATTGATTTAAATCGTCTAAAAAAATTTCAATCCTCAGGATATAACAATAATCCATATATTCATATTGATAATTAATAATTATTCTCTTTTATAGAATTATTAAATAATTCATTGTCCTAAGCAGCTTAATTACTTTATTAAATAAACAAAAACTTTTTATTAATTTAAGATAATATATTATATCTAGGCGGGTAAATAAAATATGCCTAATAAAAAAGTATTAATAATTATTGGAATAATATTTCTTTTAACAATCTTTACTAATCTTAATACTGCTTATGCAATAACAAAACAAGAAAACAACTGTGATATATCTGTTGACTCTGATGATTTTGATGATAAAATTAGGAGTTTTATGGAACTAGGACATTTTCCGTCATTAGTTACTTGTATTGTTAAAAATAATACTCTGGCATGGTCAAAAGCATATGGGCTTTCAAAAACTGGTTTCTTATTTAATAAAGAAGCAACAACAGATACAGTTTTTCCAATGGCATCAATTTCTAAATCATTTGCCGCAACTGCGATTATGAAGTTAAATGAAAGTGGTTTGATTGGTTTGGATGATAATGTAAGCAAATATCTACCATTTGATTTGAAAAATCCAAGATATCCAGATATAGAGATTACACCAAGAATGCTACTTGCTCATCAATCAAGTATTAACAATCCAGGTTTATTTACTACATTATATCAAGAATTTTTTAAAAATCCTTTAGATCAACTAGAAAATTATTTTAAAAAGCAAAAATCTTGGAAAGATTATGCACCAGGTGAAAATGTTACTTATACTACAATAGATATCAATCTTTTAGGATTTATAATAGAGAATATTACTGGACAGACATATGCAGATTTTTGTG
>CAZVNH010000540.1:0-1717 GCA_964628575.1 uncultured Thermoplasmatales archaeon
ATTTAAATTAGGATCTATCTCATCTAAAAATTTTGATTCCTCAAAGCTTCCAACAGAAACTCTATATTGAACATCATCTGCAGGCAAAATTACTGATGCATTATTTCCAACATAAAAACTTATAGATATTTCTTCACCAGGTGAGGTAGGAGATTCAAAATCGTATAACTCAACATAAATATCAATATTATCCTCATCTGGTATTTCCTCACCAGGTGGAATTGCTGTATCAGGAATCTCAAGTAAATCATCATTATCAACTCTTAATCCAAGATTTGAATCAGTTGATAACAAAACCCTTGAGATTTCTACTGCTTTTTGATCAACATCAATAAAATTAAGATGTTGATCTGTTTGAGATACAGATGAAATCACAATAACAAATACAACAGTTATTGGTATAAAAGAAATTGTAAACTCTAAAGGTGATGCAACTGCTTTTTTATTTCTAAATAGTCTTCTCCTCATATTTAGACACCTTCTATATTTCCAAGTATTATTTTATGATTTGAATCCTTTTTATCCTCTCTTTATTTATAGGTAATTTATACTTTATTTTTCTTTATATATAAACGTATCTTGTTAAAATGTCACTATAAAAAGATAGTAAAAAATCTATAAGATTATTATATTTATAAATCATAATAAACTGTTTCATAAATATTCTCCTTATCATTACTCATAGTAAGATATATATAAATACCAGCAGCTCCTTCATTATTAAAAACAATTTCTTGTAATTCTGCGTTGAAATAGTTACTATGATATGATTCAATAAAATATGCAAATGTTTCACGAGTTTCATTAAAATATGTTTCAATTAATCCAATAATAGACTCTTGACTATATGATAATTTACCTTCCAATTTTTGATTCATTGCAAGACCAAATTCCCTTCGTATATTATCAAAATCAGGTTGAATAGATGTACTTTTATCAAAAGATGATATAGTAATATCAGAAAGACTTATTGCTATTGTTGATAATGTAATAATCAAGATACTCATGGTAATACCTGCTATTAAAAGAAGTTGAGCATCTTTATTTTGTACCAATCCTTTTTCATTTGTTTTAACACGCATTATACTTATATCACCTCAGAGTATAGGACATACTTAAAATAATTTCATAAATACTTCCATTAATCACCACAATACGAGATGCAATAGATTCCTCACCAATCCAGATATCTGAATCATGAATATTTTTTATATATTCAGAAGGATTAGGATTATTGACATGATCATGAAGGTAAGAAACATTAATTCTAGAAATCCTAAAGAGTGTTCCAACAGGTAAATTATCAGATGTATAATTACTAAGATCATAACTATATTTATCTGGTTCTGAAAGATATCTGGCAAGAAGACTTGAATGTTCTTCCTCTGGATCTGGAATGCTTTCAAGGCCTTCAAGAATGCTTATCCCTATTGCTTCGAGTTTATTTTCTTTTGAAATAACTGATCTAGGAGAAAAATCAAAACTTTTAACAAAATAAAGTGCCATAAGAAGCATCCCTGCAACAATTATTACTTCTAAGATATGAACTTGAGCTTTATTTTTTCTCATCATTAATCACCTGGTGATAGTGTTATTTTTCTTTCACCTTTTTCAATTGTAAGCTGAGTCACAGCCCAATAATAATCAACACCAGGAGTTCCATTTTCATCATGAAACTCTATCTGAAAATCTCCATTTGAATCAGGGTTAACACCTA
>CAZVNH010000541.1:0-1705 GCA_964628575.1 uncultured Thermoplasmatales archaeon
TGGAGCTTATTCATCTATATTTATTGCAAGTCCGTTATGGATGATGTGGAAAGAATCGAAGCAAAAGAAAAGAATAAAAACTGCTTAATTAAAGTAAATGAAAAAGAGTGCTGTCAAAATTAGCACTCTTTTTTCATTTACTTTAGAAATTTATTAGGAAATAAAAAATAGAATTTAATACAACTATTGATTTTTCTAGATATTATGTTATAATGTTAAAAATTGTAATAAATGTATTGTTAATCTAAATATATAAAATTTTTTTAAGTCTTATTATTGCATAAATACCAATTGTAATTATTGATAAGAATTTAAAAACAAATTTTATTAATTTATTATGAGGTGATAAAAATGGCAGCAAAAATAATTAATTACATCGATAATGGAGTGAAAATATCTAAAAAGGTTATACGAGTTGGGGATAAGGTAAAACTAGCATATAATGGTTTACTATTTAAAAGTGGAGCGGATAGAATATTTGCTCATATAGGTTATAATGATACATGGGAGAATAGAGAATTCATACCTATGGAAGTAAGCGGGGATAGTGTAGAGACAGAAATAGATTTGTTAGCTGAAGGAATTTTAAATATATCTTTTAAAGATAGTGCTAATAATTGGGATAATAATTCATCGGATAACTATAGGTTTAAGGTTTATAAAAAAATTCAAAGGTCCACAAGCATTGCACCGGAAAAGACCAAGTCCCCATTTAAGCAAACTACAGAGAAAATTAAGGCATCAAAGACGACTTCCAAATCTAAAAAAACTGAAGAAAATGAATAGCAAAAGTAAAAAAGTTAGTTTATTATTATCTAACTTTTTTTATTGCATTTTGTTGTTTTGGAAAATTTAATAAAGAAGAATATTAAGATTATATTTAAGTTGCCTATATGCTATAATATAGATAGGGGTAAATAAAATGAGTTAAAATAGTTTGTGTAGGGGAGTCTATATGAGAAAAGTTTTTATTAGTGTTTTCGACTGTGAACCTGGTATGGAAATAGCTGAAACAATTTATAATGATTTTGGAGCAGTTATTGTTTCTATTAATACTATTCTTGACGAACATATAATTAGAAAATTGATTAAGCTTAATATTATAAAAGTTAAAATATTTGAACATGAAGACAATGTGATATCATCCAGTAGTAATGAATTATTTAAAGCTCAGTATGACGAAAACATTGAAATTGTAAAAGACATTTTACATGATATATCCATTGGTAAAAATGTTAATATGGAAAAAGCCAATATTGTATCTGAAACCATATACAATAGAATAAATGAAAATAGGGATATAGTGGGTTGTATTTGTAATATCAGAAGTACGGATGAATATACCTACACCCATAGCATAAATGTATCTTTACTATCAATGTTAATCGCCAAGTGGCTAAAATTGGATCAGCAAACAATAAAATTAATTGTTCTAGCGGGTCTTCTGCACGATATTGGAAAAATTAAAGTATCCCCTGAAATTTTAAACAAACCAGATAAATTGACAATAGAAGAATTTGAGGAGATGAAAAATCATCCATTATACGGCTTTAGGATGCTTGAAAATATAGCTGGAATCAGCAAAGATGTTTGTAAAGGAGTATTATTTCACCATGAACGTGAGGATGGTTCAGGATATCCTTTAGGAATTAAGGGGAGTAATATTCATTTGTTTGGAAAAATAATAGCTGTAGCTGATATATAT
>CAZVNH010000542.1:0-1699 GCA_964628575.1 uncultured Thermoplasmatales archaeon
GTTCAGATCTTACTCCACCACATAACTTACTGTAGCCTCATTAACTCCTGCCTTTGGCTTAAATACTACTGTATTGACAGCCCCGGATAATGAACTGCCATCCTCTATTGGTTTGTTTATTATAAATTCAATAACACCATCTTCTACTTTTGTAAATGCTATATTATCAACTATGCACTGGCTTGTCTCCAGTGTAGATGATTTTCCACATAAATCAATTAAATCGAGTTCATCTGCATTGTATAATACTGTAAAATATCTTGTACTCAAGTCCTTTGCATTTGCAGATGTCAATACAAGATTAAACTTTTCATTTGGTGTACAACTTATTTTTATTGGACCTACATTTGTTCTGTGTTCTTCTAATTTTGCAAGCCTGCTGTCTATGTTGTTTATCATGTCAAATATTCCTGTGACTTGCTCAACAAGATTGTCCACCTGATTACCTGTGTCAATTGGCACGGAGTACTCAATTGTTGGAAGCGGTGTACCTTCTTCTGTTTCAACTATTATTGTGCCGTTTGGGTAGGCTATTAGGTTTTGTGGGGTGAGTTGATAAGTAACTGGGTCGGATAATTGATAAATTAGCGTAAGTGGATTAGCAGCAAGATATTCTTTAAACCCAGCTAGTGTTAAACCGCTAGGCATTGAGAAAACTTCACTTTCAGGAATGACAATAATCAAAGCAGTTGATGATACAACACTAAAAGTGTCCGTAGTTACAGAAGGTTTACTTTTATAAATATGTGTTCCATCAAAAGCATTAGCCCATCCCGTTAAATTTTGTATATTAGCATTTACCATATTGTTAGCTGCACAATAGCCAGATATATAGGCATAACATAAATCTAAATTTATACCTTGACCTGTTGTAAAATTTGTCCAAGCTTCAGAACCATCAAGAATTACTTCATCACTAACTTTTTGTGTAAGCAGACCACTGTTTATATCTGTAACATCTGCAATTCCATTTGGTAAACCCCTATGAGTTTTGTCAATATAAACTTCACTTTTTTCATATTTATCGTAGTTTGTAGCAACCGCCCCTTCTTCAAGCTGAATGTCTGTGAAAGATGCACTACCAGTTGCAGACATACCAGCCCCTCTTAAACGCACTATAATAGAACCATCACTCTTACTTAAAACATTTTCAACTTTTATTTTCGTTCCACTTGTACCTGTACCACCAACGCTTGTTGTTCCCACTAAATCAATTTCTGCACCTGTTCCACTAAATGTTGTTAATAATGCACTTACTGAATAAGGAGTGTATGGCTTTAATTTGAAAACAAAGTCTGTATAACCATTACTTGATGTCTTTGTGCAAATAAAAGTTTTTCCATCTTTCCTTAATGTTTGAGAACCTAAATTTGTATATAGATGTTCAGAATCAAACAAGTTCTTTCCAATACTTTTTACTTGTTTAACTTTTGTTGATTTTGTTCCTTCTACAAAAGAACTAACATTTGAATTCTTTTCATATAAGGGAGCTGTAAAGTACGCAATGCCATCAGTGCAATATTCTAATGCAACACTTTTGTGTATATCATCAACTGTTGTAATATTTACATCTATTCTTGTCCATGTATTTTTATTAATGTACTTTTTATGGCTACTTGAAAAATCCCAAGGATTCCAATGTTGACCTATACCAACATATGACCCTTCTACTAAATATGCATAAACTGAATGAGTATAC
>CAZVNH010000543.1:0-1692 GCA_964628575.1 uncultured Thermoplasmatales archaeon
AAAGATATAATGAAGGTGCAAGCTTGATTTATCATTGTAGCCATGGAACAGGTGGGTCAGGAATATGCTGTATGTATGAAAATATAGAAGAGCAATTCCCACTTGCTGATCCTCAAAATGACAACTATAAAGACTTTGACTGGTGGGATGGTTGGAGAGGATACTATTATGATAATAAAAGGATAGAAACTCCACGGGATACAGGGCTTACATGGTTAAATTCAGTAGAACCAAACCTATATGACATTGTTCATTTCAAATACTGCGATCAATTATTCGAAAATCTCCATAGTCAGTTTAACTTCTGGATGTCATGTACAACAGGTTCACATTTCGGACCAAATATCTATCTAGAGCATGGATGCGCTCTTTGGTATGGAAACGGCAATACAGGGCGATCACCTCAGGAAGAGGTTCTTGATTCATGGGTATTCGAAGATATTATGGATAAAGGAATTGGAGTAGGTGAAGCATTATCCAATTATCTATGGTTGCATCAACGAGATTATACCACAGGTGATCTAACAACAATATATGGTAGATCATCAGTTCTTGATCATGAGTATCTTGCAAATGAACAGATGATCTTTGGTGATCCAAATTTGCAGATATACAGTCCAGAATGGACTGAGCCGATACCTGTAGAAGTATAAGATTATATTTCAAAATCTTTCTTTTTTTTATTTTAATTAGTGAATAACTTCAATAATAATTAAATGCTAAATCTTTCAACTATATTTTTATTAATAGAAACATTTATAAATATTTAAATTAAATATTTTTTATAAAACATAAATAGGGCCGGATTATGATAAAAAAATTACTAATAATAGGTATCATTGGGATATTTCTATTAACCAATTTTAGTATAGTTATAGCTAAAAATATTGAAAGTTCTCCAAAACTAACAAAGAAATCAGAAATAGTAGTAGATAGTACAGAGCCTTCTGATGGATATATACTTTACACTCCAGAATGGTCAAAAAGAACATTTCTTATCAATAACACTGGAAAAATTGTTAAGATGTGGAATAGCAGTTATGCTCAAGGTCTTGCAGCTTATCTTTTAGAAAATGGAAATGTAATTAGAACTGATACACCAGATGCAGTCGCTTTAAGTGTTTTTGGTGGAGGGTTTAGCGGCCGTGTTGAAATGTTTAGCTGGGGCGGAGACCTTATCTGGGAATTTGAATATTACGATCTTGAAAAATATGGTTTGCACAATGATATTGAGCCATTACCAAATGGTAATATTTTAATGATAGTATGGGAGAAAAAAACTAGAGATGAGGCCATTCAAGCTGGTATGAATCCAGATCTATTAGATAACGAAGTCTGGATGGATTATATAATGGAAGTTCAGCCAGTAGGAAAAAATGATTATAGAATTGTTTGGGAATGGCATGTTTGGGATCATCTTATCCAAGAATATGATTCTACCAAAGAAAACTATGGAGAGGTATCAGATCATCCAGAGTTGATTGATATAAACCTTGTAATTTCAGATAGAGGAAAAAAACCTGATTATACACATATGAACTCACTTGATTATAATGAAACATTCGATCAAATACTTGTTGGATTTAGAAATTTAAATGAGATAGTTGTAATTGATCATAGTACAGCCACTGAACAAGCAGCTGGTCACACTGGTGGAAGATATAAAAAAGGTGGTGATCTACTATATAGATG
>CAZVNH010000544.1:0-1690 GCA_964628575.1 uncultured Thermoplasmatales archaeon
TTTCGGAACAGAGAGTTCTCCACCATTAGTAAAAACCGTTGAGATAATCCCAAATTACAACCCAGGAAAAATGGAATATAATACCACATATTACTGGAACATTATTGCTAAAGATTGCCGTGGACAATCAATATCTGGTCCTATTTGGGATTTCGCAAGCTGTGAAAATCAAAATCCAGATATTCCAACCATCACTGGTAAAACAAAAGGAAGTACCGAAACACTATATAATTATAACATTAAAACAACTGATCCTTATCAAGATGATGTGAAATATTATATCGAATGGGGAGACGGAACTACTACGTTTACAGATTTAAATGAATCTGGGAAACAAATCATTGTATCACACATATGGAATACAGAAGGAACTTACACTATTAAAGTAAAAGCAGTAGATGAGTATGGTGCTGAAAGCGACTGGGCATCTTTTGAGGTTACTATGCCAAAGATACATACCCATAGTCGAAGTTTGGAACTACTTATAAATATTTTAGAACGTTTTCCTTTCTTTGAAAAAATACTAAATCAAAAACTACTATAAACTAAAATTAAAACAAATTTCTTTTTTTTATTTTATTTCTCATATATACCAATGCTTTTAACTTGTTTTTATAAACAATCCTCAATAGCTATTATGAAAAAATACTTGTTAAAGGTACTATTATAAGGAGAAAATAAAAATTTGGGTAGACAATAATAAAAATAGACTTCATTCTTTCAGTCATATTCTAATTCAGCAAATCATTGTTTATTATATGAATATCTTATAGTATGATCTTCATTCACTATAGAAAATGTGATATCCTCATTTGAAAATATAAATATTTCACAGTCATCTTCTTCAGAAGAATATATACATATTATGTTATCCTTTACTTCCCAAGTACCTTCAATAGTAACACCTGCTTTTTCTGCATATACAGAGCCATCAGATTTAAATTCTAAATAATCATCTTCGCTATCATTACGTTTCCATATACCAAAAAATCTACTATCAAGATTTTCACCGTTTATACCGTCATCACCATTGTCATCATCACTATTATTATCAAAACAACCAGTTAGACCTATAATGATTAGAAATAGAGCTAATACTCCTATTATTATTTGTTTTTTCATCATATAGTTTCCTACCTTATTCCAAAATTAAAAATCCTATAGTTATTTATAATTATTACCCTTTAGCTGTAAATTTTTCATTTTCTCCTTATAATAGTGTACTTTTAATTAGGTGGTTCTACATATAAGCTAGGAATATTGTGCATATTGTTGTGTTTAAGATATTATTCAACTCGAGGACATTATTATATCCCATCTATATTACCTTAGATACAAAAACAAAATATAAAGTAAACTACAGATAGTTTTACATTTATTCAACAGATAGAAATTATAAAATTTGTAAAACTATCTAAAGATAAATTAACAAATTTGTAAACATATAAGTACTTGATGTTTATTTTTAGATGAAAAAATTTGAGTGGTAAGGAGAAAAAAGTTAAATGAACGATATTAAAACCGTTCTTCGAGACCTTGGTGGTATATTTATCATGATTGGGTTTGTCACCCTTATTTTATTAGTTGTACCTCTCTACTTTGGAGAATATGGTGATAACTGTGGATATAATGCAATAAGTCCAATTCTTATTACTGCTGGAATTTTTTTTGCTGTTGGTTTTCCAACTTT
>CAZVNH010000545.1:0-1690 GCA_964628575.1 uncultured Thermoplasmatales archaeon
AGTTGATACTGGAGCTCAATTTCAGGAAAGATGTACGCAAGCAGCACTATCGAAGTTCTGGGAGAAAAAATGAATTATGGATATTCCTAAATCTATTGATGTAGAGATAAAGATTACATACAGAAATGATAGGAATGCGCCATATAAAGAAACTTCAGTATACGAATTTAAAAACGTTATGGTTGAAATATCTGCTGAAAGAGATTCCAACCCAATATATACAATGGGTAAACCATGTGTGCAAGAAATACATGGCTCGGGTAGTAAAACATTTACTTTTAAAATAACAACGAACCATGAACCATCAATTTCAGGTATTATTGATGTGTGTTTGATGTGTGGTGTTTACGTGCCGTTTGGTGATAAAGGTCCAAGATATTGTCCAGAACCATTAGATGACGATTGGATTCATGTTAAAATAGAAAAACGAGTTGTAAAAAATCAAAGTTACAAACAGTATTATTGGGTAGAGGAAATATATGAAGACGGCAATAAAAACACTTGAAAACAGATTGTTTTATTTGAAGAATTATAATCCAGTGTTCAGGGGTCGGGATGAGGAAATAAAAGAACACGAGGAAGCGATAAAAATATTAAAGAATTTGGGGAGTGGCGGAATAGACAGACGTAGCAGTGACTGTGGCGGATAAAGATATACCGGAGTATCTCCGCGTTGTGGGTTTAAATCCCACCTCCCCAATCAAATAAATATGAGCAAAAAGATTAATTATAAAATATATAAGAAAGGTGATTGGGTATTGTGGAAATTACCACATCATAATACTGAGTACCATACTGGAAAGATAATAGATGAGATTGCACATGAAACGTATAGGAAATACAGAATATCGTCTGATAGAGTAGGAATTAATGAAAATATAAACATATGTATTATACCGTGGAACTGGGTAATAGAAAAAGTAGCATGAAAAGAAATATAATGGAAATAGATGGAACTCCAACATGTTCTAGATGGTGGTATTGTAGATATAAAAATGAACAAAGGGAAGTTTCAGAGTTTCTTCATAATGAAAAAAATACAATATATAGTTTTGGCGGGTGTCCAAAATATAGTATGAAACATGATAAACGATTTTCACACTGAATGTGTAATATGTGAGATAAGATGTTATGGAAAACCATGTCCAAAGTTTTCGTATAAACAAATATGTGATAGCTTTTCAAAATCGCTTCATAATGAAATGAAGAAATATGGTGTTCAACAAAATTTAAGAAGAAATGTAAAATGGTTGGAGCAGAAAAAGTAATACCACAAGTTAAAGCAACAAGAGTACATTTTCCTACGTTTGAACCAATAGGACCAATATGTAAGGAATGCTTTGATGAAAATGTATGTAGAGATGGGAAAGGATGTAGATTTGATTCTTTTAAAGAAGAATGTATACCGGGTCATAGGTTCACAGTATTTATGAGACCGGTGTTTTATAATGTGTATACAGATGTCGTGAAAGATTATGGAGGAACAATTAAAAAATCATGGTGGAGGAAAACGTGGGAAGAAATAAAGAAATTCTGGAAGAAGTTAAAAATAAAGGATATGCTATATATTCTGAAGATGAGCTTGATCAAGAAGAAGTAGTATTAAGGGGTAGTTCAATGGACGAAGTAGAAAAATGTTTGAAAGAAAACGCAGAGAATGATAAACCAGAAGGATCAAAATATTATAAGA
>CAZVNH010000546.1:0-1690 GCA_964628575.1 uncultured Thermoplasmatales archaeon
TTGCGGATCTATATGTTTATGCATCTGATGCATCAGTTCATCATGCATTACCTACTGCCATTGTACGACCAAAATCGATAGAAGAAGTACAAAGGATCGTGAGATATGCTAATACCAATAAAATACCAGTTATACCAAGAGGTGCAGGATCTGGTACATCAGGTCATACAGTCCCTATTGATGGTGGGATAATTCTTGATATGAAACGTATGAATAAAATCTTGGAAATTAGACCTGAAGATATGCTCGTAAAAGTTGAACCAGGTGTAGTTGACGACGATCTTAATCGTGCATTGAAACCATTGGGTCTATTTTATCCACCTGCACCTGCATCAAGCAGAATTGCAACAATTGGAGGAGAAATCGCAGCTAATGCATCAGGTGTCCGATCTGTTAAATATGGTGCAACTCGTGATTATGTATATGGTATGAAAGTTGTAATGGCAAACGGTGATCTGGTTAAACTAGGGAGTAATACAAAAGTACATTCAGCAGGTTATCAACTCGAACGTTTAATTGTTGGATCGGAGGGAACCCTGGGTGTTGTTGTTGAAGCAACAATGGGTATTAGACCTCTTCCAAAATATCGATGTTTAGCTGTTGCAAATTTTGATACTCTTCATAATGCAGGTGATGCAATTTCTGATATTATTTCAAGTGGATGTGAACCATCACTTCTTGAATTAATGGATAAAATAGGAATTATTGCAGTAAACAAGGCAATGGATCTCGGCCTTAAAGAAGTAGGAGCAATTATTTTATTTGAAGCAGATGGAAATGTAAAAGAAGCAGTTGATTTTGAAATAGAAAAAATGAAAGAAATATGTAAAAAACATGGTGGCAAAGACATTAAAAAAAGCTATGATTTAGCAGAAAGAACAAAACTCTTTAGCGGAAGAAAAAAACTGTTTGCATCACTTTCACGCTATAAAGAAGGAATTATTTGTACTGATCTTGCAGATGATATGGGTGTACCAAATTCAAAGATTGCAGAAACTGCAGAAAAAATCCATGAACTTGCAAAAAAACATAATGTAATAATGGCAGTTTATGGTCATTGTGGTTCAGGTGTAATTCATACAAAAGTAATGCTTGATCCAAATAAAAAAAGTCAATGGAAAGATGCAGAAAATGTAATTGAAGAACTTTATGATTATATAGATTCAGTTGGAGGCGTAACCTCTGCTGAGCATGGCATTGGCCTATCGAAAGCACCTGCATGGAAAAAAGCACGTCCAGATATGGTTCCAGTAATGAAAAAGGTAAAACGAGCACTTGATCCAAACAATATTTTGAATCCTCATAAGCTTATGGATGCACCAGATAATTGGGTGAAAGCTACAAACCTTAGATACAAAGTGGGGGGATAAAATGGGAATCTTAGGTAAACTATTTTATTTTAAGGAAAAAGGAAATTTCAAAAGAACAGCGAAATATAAACAAGAGCTCAATAAATGTATACGTTGTGGTTACTGTTATGAACTCTGTCCTCTTTTTAAAACAAAAAATTGGGAATCAGATACACCCCGGGGAAAACTGCTTCTTATATATGGAATGATTAATGATGAAATTAAACCAACTCAAGAAATTGTTGATAAAATATTTCAATGTTTTTATTGCAAAAGTTGTAGTGATAATTGTTCAGCAGGAGTACCAGTTACAGATATTCTAACTGTTGGTAGAGCAGATC
>CAZVNH010000547.1:0-1689 GCA_964628575.1 uncultured Thermoplasmatales archaeon
GCGCATGATAGAGTACTTGCAACTAGATTTGGAGTTGCTGCAGTTGAGCTTGTAAAAGATGAAAATTTTGGTAACATGGTTGCCCTACAAGGAGATAAAATAGTACCAGTACCTCTTGAAGATGCTGTATCCAAATCAAAAACTGTTGACATGGCTCTTTATGATATAGCTAAGATATTTTTTGGATAAAAAAAACAATTTTTAACTCTATGGTTGTAATTCAATAATATCATCAATATAAACACTAGGTGTTGTAAATCTAATTAATCCATTAATTCCTTGTTCTGGAACAATGTTACCTTCAACATCTGTCCTTGTATCAATTCCTGAGAAACAATCTGTTGTGTTTACAATTAGAACTACTAAATCATCACTATTGATTGTTGGACTAGTTGAACTTAATGAAGTGTCTTCATCTCTAATTACCATAATTCCATAAGTCGAAGCAGAAAGCAAACTAGAGTTTATTGTTCCAAAAATACCACTTGTAATACTACTACTAAAGACACTATCTGTATAATTTAAAATAACTTGTTTAGATGAATCTGATATTATAATATAAGTATAGGTTAGATCAATATCTGATGATCCAGCTGTGGTTCTAATAAATATTGCAAGCTGATCAATTGTAGAACCAATCTTTTTTCCACTTACATGGGTAACACGAAGACCTGATGAAATATCTCGAGCTGTCTGCTGACCTGTATTGAGAGCTTGTTGCTCGAGACTATTCATCGTATCTATCATAACTGATGCAGCTATACCTGCTACAAGTATCATTGCAATAAAAATAATTAATGATCCAATACCAATAGCTGCATTTTTATTAACTATAGTTCCCCTCGGAGTTAAAGATATATTAACTCTTCTCACCTCCCAGCAAATCTAGGGTTAAAGGCACTTCAAAAGAGAGCCCATCCGCAATTATGAAACAATTAGGGGAATAAAAAAGTATGTATTATTAATTATCAAAATAAAAAAATGAGTTTAAAAAAAAAGAGGTTTATGGAAGATTATTCTTCCATATTAGTTTTTATATTTTTTATTGTAGATCCATTACATTGTCTGTATATGAAGCAGGTGTTTTAAACGATATTATACCTGGCGATCCTTCTTCCGCGACCACCATACCCCACATATCTTCTCTTTCTGCAATATTTCCATGAGTACCAGTTGCATTAATACATATGTAGACTTTATCTCCTCTGTTCATAACCGGTGCTGTTGATGACATTGATTGATCAGCATCTTCAATTACCAGTAATCCAAAGTGTGAGGCAGACCCACTATAATTATAGTGAGGGAAAACTACTAAACTACCTGTGTTAACAAAGATGTCATTTGCTCCATCAGGTTCAGCATAATAACTTGTTGAATAGTTTAATATTACTTTTTTAGTATCATCTGCAAATTCTACAAACGTTTGTGCAAGATCTATTCCACCTGAACCAGCTCGTGGTCTAACACCAATCGCAACTCTTGATATATCTGAACTATTGTCAGCATATCCAAGAATATCAAATACTGCAATTCCACTTGCTACTTCATCAGTGGTTTCTGAACCTGTAGCCATAGCTTGTGTTTCAAGTCTTGTACTTGTTTGAATTAAAACGGAGGCTGCAATTCCGGCAACAAGAACCATGGCGATGAAAACTATCATTGCGCCAATACCAATTGCTCCTACATCCT
>CAZVNH010000548.1:0-1683 GCA_964628575.1 uncultured Thermoplasmatales archaeon
AGGAAAGAAATATTAAATCATATAAAAAAGCAAATCCAAGTAGTATAACCATTGCAACACCGGAAGCATACAATACTTTTTTAGAACAAGGATTTTTTGGAAAGATAGGAAAATTCCCTGAATTACTTCTTAAAAAAATTAAAAGTGAAAAGTTAAAACCAGTAAAACTAACTGTAGGCATTCATCATGCATGCAACATGCAAAATGATCCATTTATAAATAGTATTAAAAAAATATTAAATAAAATTCCAGAAATTAACGTTGTTGATTTAAAAGATAGTTGTGGTCAGAGTGGTTTTGAAAATTTGAATGCAAAATCAAAAAAACAAGCAGTAAATCTTATGAAACAAGCATCTAAATTAAATGTAGACATAATACTTTGTACATCTCCTAATTGTCAGGCTCATCTACTTTTATGTCATAGGGAGGGTTCATGGCGTGATGTCGACATTGAGATATCAGATATTTACAGTATTTTACTAAAATCATATAACGGTGAGCTCTAATGAACGACTATCGAATAAAAAAACATCCGATTTTATCTGTTGATAAAAAACCTGAATTTATAAATTTTATTTTTAATGGAAAAAAAATTAAAGCAAAAAAAGGTGAAATGATTTCATCTGCATTATTTGCAAATAATATCCATGTTTTTGGACAACATAAAAAAGACAATAGCCCTCAAGGAATGTTTTGTGCAAATGGTCAATGTTCACAGTGTCTAGTAATTGCAAATGGGATACCTGTTAAATCATGTATAACACAAGTTACAGAGGGTATTAATGTAAAATCCCTTGATGGACTACCTGCTCTTTTAAAAGATGATAAAGTAGTCAAATCAGGAAAAAAGGTACCAGTTGTAAAAACTCAGGTTTTAATAATTGGTGCAGGTCCAGCTGGTCTTTCTGCAGCAATTGAACTAGGTAAAATGGATGTAAAATGTATTATTTGTGATGATAAACAAGAACTAGGTGGAAAATTAAGTCTTCAGACACATAATTTCTTTGGGTCTATTAGAGATTGTTATGCAGGTAGTCGCGGTATGGATATAGGAATAAATCTATCCAAAATGATAGAACATGAAGACTCAATAGATATATGGATAGATTCACCGGCTGTAGGAGTTTTTTCTGATGGACTTGTTGGTATTGTAAAAAATGGGCAATATACATTGGTAAAACCTAAAAGATTGTTGATTACTACAGGTGCTAGAGAAAAAACACTTGCTTTTCCAGGTTGTGACCTACCTGGTGTATATGGTGCAGGTGCATTTCAGACATTAGTAAATCGAGACCTTATTAAGCCTACTGATAAACTTTTTATTGTTGGTGGTGGAAATGTTGGATTGATTGGTGCATATCATGCCTTACAAGCAGGAATTGATGTAATTGGAATAGTGGAAGCATTACCTGAATGTGGTGGATATAAGGTTCATTTAGATAAAATCAAACGTTTAGGTATTCCAATTTTTACATGTCATACTGTTTTACAAGCCGAAGGGAAAGATCATTTAGAAAAAGTAGTAATTGCAAGGATTGATAAAAATTTCCAACCTATAAAGGGAACAGAAGCTGAGTTTGAAGCAGATACATTACTTATAGCAGTTGGACTTACACCAGTCGATGAATTAAAAAATCAGGCTGAAAAATTTGGTTTAAAAACCTTTTCTGCAGGAGATTCTTC
>CAZVNH010000549.1:0-1681 GCA_964628575.1 uncultured Thermoplasmatales archaeon
ATCAGCGACTGCAGAGATTCTAATAAGATCAAGATTATTTTTTTTACTATTCTCTAAGGGTATTTCATTTAATGTTTTTTTATCAATCCAGCAAATAACTTCTTTTTTTCTAATAAAATCTTCAAATATTTTACTAATATATTTTTCAGTTTCTATATCAACGAATTCAGGAAAAATTGATTGGGCAAAGGGATACATTTCATCAAGTTCTAAAGGTACTGGTCCTAAGAGTGAATCGACTAAGAAATTTATCTTTTGATTTCTTTGATTTATTTCCATAATTTGTGTGTTATAAAATTTAGAATAAGGTTTTTTTCCCTCTGGGAAAACAATAGTAATCTTAAATTTTTCCTTAAATCTTTTTTTTAATCGTTCATGGCATCTAAAAATAAGCGGTCTATGAACAGAGTGAGAACCTGTATAAAAAAAAGCTTTGTTTTTACTGATAGGTTCATATCTTTCTAAAAATTTTTTATTTTCAACTGTTTTTAGTGTATTGAGCGCTTCTAATAAATATGGATTTGTATTAGCTCTTCTTTCGACAAGTTCCCATAAATTACCTGATGAAATAGCATTTCGTATTTTTTTTAATTCTTCAAAACAGATATATAGATTATGTTTAGCAATTTCAGTTTCCCTATCTTTTTTATCTAATTTTTTTAATTCAGAAGCAGTATATCCTGAGCAGATTGGACACATACATGGTAACTCGGTTAATGATTCGAGTTTTTCAGTGCCCCAGTTAAAAATCATTCTATCATCGTTTGCATATTTCACATATGATGATGAATCAAAAAAATCACATCCAAGAGCAACTGAAATAGGAAAAATAATAGGGTGACCTGCTCCAAATAGATGAACTGGTTTTGATGGATTCAGACCTTTTTTTGAACTTATAATTACTCTTATCAAGTCCTTGTATCTTTGATTTTCCATCAATGGAACAACTCCACCAATAGGATAAAAATCAGCATCAATATTACTGATATCTCTTGCACATTTTTCTCTTAAATCTTCAAAAATTGATCCTTGAACTGGACAAGCGAGGGGCATATCTTTTTTTATTTTTACAGCTTTTTTTGCTCGTATTAATGTTTTTCTAATTCCTTCTTCACATTCCTTTCTTTTTTGATCAGGTTTGATAAAGATATCAAGAATTGTTCCTATATCACTTCCAATGTCTCTCTGGAATTCAACGATATATTCTGGATCAATTTTGATATCTCCATAAATATAAGATTGAAAAGTCCCTGAATCAGTCATTATAGGGCCATCGAAATTTAATAGCTCATGTAATCCTTCACCAAGTGCTTTTTTCTTTAAATCTTTGTTTTTATTTATTATATAAGAATTAGTTATTACTATTTCTGCTCCAAATAATTTTTTCATTTCTTCAGGAGAAATAATCATTTTATTTGGATTAATTACAGGCATCAGATTTGGGGTGGTTACTGTCCCATGAGCAGTTGTAAATTTACAAATTCTTCCTGCTGCATCTCTGTCTTTAATTTCAAAGTTCATTTTCTCTATTCCTAAACTTATATTATTTAAATCTTTGTTTTATCTTTACACCTTTACAAAATAAACCAATAATATTAAATTATGCACCAATTTGAATTGGATTAGTGATTCTTCTTAGAGTTGCAATAGCTGATAAAGATGCCATATAACTGGTCTTAGG
>CAZVNH010000550.1:0-1679 GCA_964628575.1 uncultured Thermoplasmatales archaeon
CTCTTAATCAATTCTTCAAAACATTTTAGTTTTACCTCTTCGTTTTGTGTTCCATGCATTGATCCTTGTTGATTACGTAAATCACAGTGACGGACACGCAATGGCCAATATTCGGGATATGCTATCTTATGGCTGCCAGTTGTACCAACATGACTTGCAAGATTTTCCCATTGATACTCAAATCCAACAGCACTTACATATGTATCACGATTCCAAGCACCTAATTTTTTAGCGATTGGAAAAAATCGAGATGTCTCATAAGCAATCAATTGATCTACAACTCTATTTACTGAACGAATTCCTTTTTCTATTTCGGGACCATTATCTGTTAAAGGATTATCCCATTCCTCATGATCATCAACTTTACTTATTAGCAAAACTTCAGGATGATTATTGAAAATGCTTACTATAGAGTCAAGAACATCAAATTCAGGATTGGTTTTAAAAATAAAAGTATCATCTGTAAAAGTTAAAAGATAAGTATTAGTCATTTTAAAATGGTTACAATGAAAATTATTTGATGGTGCACCAGAAAAAGAATGATTATTTGTACAACGAAAGCGTAATTCATCAATACCAAGATCATGAATTTTAGGAAGCAGTTTGGAACTTATATCATCAGTTGAGCGTTCAGCCACTAAAATAATTTCAAATTCATGCTTTGTAGGTACAGTAAGCGATTTAATTGCCAAAGGCAAGGTATATTCAAGAAGTTTAAGAGTGTCATGAAATGCACAAGCAATAGTAAAAAAAGCCATATTATATCTCCTTGCATGGTATATTTAGGTTTTTAAGGATACCTATAACCACAATTGTTCAATATAATAAAATTTTATAACCTATGTTTCTTTTTCACAAAATTTGTGAATACATCCTATAGGCTCATTTGGATTCCAGCTTAAAGGAGGAATATGAGCATTAATTAGAGTTCCGTCCTCTCTCAAACTAGAAGATGGTGGATGCCACATATGTAATATCCAGTCATCATATCTTCCTAGTGGTGTTTGTATATCATATCTATCAGCGAAATCATTATCCTCACCCCCCCAGCCTTCATAACGTTCATCCATTCCACCTACACGGTGAAATATTTCAGTCCTTACCCAAATACAACATCCTGGTGGTCCTCGTAACTGAAAAGCACGTAAATGTTCAGTATTTATCACAGGTGCACGAGGGAGAATTCTTTGATGAATAGCCCATGATGTAGCTATCTCAGTAAGACATGACATATTACTATATGGAAGATGTCCACTTCTTCCCGGAATTAAAAACCTCTCAACATTTCTAGCAATGAAATTTTGATCAACAAGCACATCTGCATCTAATATGCAAACCACTCCAAAATCACCTGGAGTATTTACTATTCCAACATTAACTGCCCAGGATTTGTTAAACATGTCCCCTTTTTCAGCAAACAGGTAATAATCTGTATATAGTTCTATAATATCCCGGCATTGAGGTGTTTTATCCGATTCTACTACAGTAACTGCATATTTTTCACGAGGAAAAGATTGGTCACGTAGTGCTAATAAACAGGAAAGTAAATTTCTAAGACGCGAATCATCTTTTTTACTATTACGAAATGGTATTACAATAAGTACCTCTGGTTTAGTATTTTTAGATAAAGTTTTTCCTGGCGAACGCGAAGTTAGAGCGCCAATACGAATTGGAAACAT
>CAZVNH010000551.1:0-1677 GCA_964628575.1 uncultured Thermoplasmatales archaeon
CGGAGCAGTCTTTTTTCCATTAAGACTAGGCTTATCTGGAACACAATTAACAATAAAAAAATCTGTATTTGTTATTACAGGATCATTACCTTTTTCATCAGTGAAATTAAAATAATATTGATGTTCACCATTTTTGCAACAGCCAATATCTTTACCATAAATAGAATAACTATACACTCCATCAGCAGCCTTTTCTCCATCTTTTAATTTCATTTGATAACTACAATCATTGATAACAACAAATTTTCCATTTTCAGCTGGTTTATCACCATCAGGATCATAGTAATGAACAGTAAACTCATACCATCCATCATATTTACCATGTTCAGGATCTACACTTGGATTTGAAAGTATAGGATCGTTATGGGTTCGAGTTTTAAATGAATAGATACTATCGGAGATATCATAACCACCATATCCATCTATAGCCTCTACATACCAATAATACCAAGTTGATTCAGATAAAGGATTAGAAGGATTATAATACATCTCATTTACCGTTACAGGATCAGGGAAGTTATTTTCATCGGCGCTGAGATAAACATTATAAGATAAATCATCAGAATTTTCATCAAAGCAAGTCCATATAAGTGTAGGGTTAACATTTACATTAGATGCACCATTTTCTGGTAATTTAAGCAGGGGTGGGTTAGGATCTACATTATACATAACAACAGTTTTATAATCAGACCATGGACCGATATTTCCATGAATATCTTTTGCTTTAACCCTGACCTCATACTCTTTTGGCTCATTCCATATATGAGATGCCGAAATAGACACACCGGGTTCTATCCAATCATCTGGAACCCAGCCGCTATCAGAGCCATCGCCCCAGTCAAACAAATATTTGACGTTCTCATCATCTGGCTCATATGCCCATGTAGTATAATCATAAGATTTACCATGAAGACCAGTATCAGGACCACTAGGAGTATTTGGTTTATATGGTGGAGAGGGTACATTGTCTACATATACATGAACATATTTATTACCAAAATTACCAACTTCATCATAGACTTTAGCTTCTATAACATAATATCCATCATTAATATCTTCAGTATTCCAATAATATTCAAATGAAGTAGTATCAAAAATATGTTCTAAATTTCCAGCTATATATAATTCTATATAATCAATATCATTAGAACCAGAAGCAGAAATCAATATAGTACCTGTAACAACATCTTCATTATTAGGATTAGTAATATCTATTGTTGGAGGTGGATCAATGAAATTTGCTGTTACACTACCAGGGCTATTAAAAGTCACAGTTGTTTGAGGAGATTGTTCTGCAAAACTGATATCCCCCTGCTTACTCCAAGAATCAAAGATAAAATTATTTGAAGGATTTGCAGATATAGTATAACCTCCTTTAACTATTGAATAGGTATAACCATTGTTAATAGCATAATCATCCAGAGTAACTGTTCCGCCAGATACTGGATCTATAAAAAAATCTATATTATAGATAGGCAGATCAATTTGATATACCATGCCATCTGATTTATCTGTATTCCAAAGATACGGACTATCAGAACTAACATCATCCCAAGCAAGACCCCAAGGATTAGACCCAGTAGAATCAAAAATATATAAGGGATCGTTCTCAGGAACATCATCCTCAGGATCAAGTACATAAATTTTATCATTATAGGAATTTGAATACCATATATA
>CAZVNH010000552.1:0-1674 GCA_964628575.1 uncultured Thermoplasmatales archaeon
TACCCTCCCTAACATAATTAAGTTATCAAAATAACTTCTTTTATTTTTTGTTTTTCCATAAATAATAATTTCATTTTCTAATGTTATATAATAAATTGATGGTATAAAAAAATCATCGATACTTCTATATATAATTATTTTTTTTGTATTTAATATACCGTGTTTTTCTAATTTTTCTTTTATCCAAAGTTTAGTTTTTTCATTTTTATTTATTTTTCTTATCTTTCGTTTATTCATTTTTTACTTCACCTATTTTATTTTGCATATTCGCTTGTATATATTTTTCAATTAAAGCATTTAAACTTATATCTACTAATTCCTTTCTACCTTGTCTATCTTTACTTACTCTTGAGCACAACCAATTAAAGATTATCTTTATAAGAAAGTTAAATTTATGTTTTTCTGCTAATGCTAATGATTTACAAAATTGATTACCGTCATTAGATGTTAATTCCGTTTTTAGGATAATGTCTTTTATTTCATCCGCTTTTAATAATTCTTCGAAGATTTGTTTTAAATCGGATTTATGTATAAAATCCGTTACTTCATTATTTTTTCTTAAATTATCCAAATCGAAAATTTCATCATTTTTGTTTTTTTCATTTAAAATTACATCTATTTTATTTGTATTTTTCTGTTTCTTATTTTTACTTTTTTCTTTTTTCATTTAAATTACCTTACATGAAATTTGTAATAAGTATTATTATATTTAATACTAAAATACCCAAAGTATAGGTAATTATTTTCTCTTGCCTTTTTTTAGTGTTATCGTCATTTTTTACTAAAAATCCTAAAACCTGTTCGGAAGCGAAATCATAAATAGCGGTAGGACTAATATAGTAACATGTTAATTCTTTGTTATCTGATTTTTCAAATTTAATTTTATTTAAATCAATTGGTAAACATATACCCTCTTTATAAAGATATTTAATTGAAGTGAAACAAAAGAAAGAAGTGATTATGCAACCCGTCATATCAACGGGTGATTTATATTTACCTTCATTAAAAGTAAATTCTTCATTTTTTGAATCAATCCTAAATTCTTTCTTTCCTCCGTCTTTCGTAAGCATTAATATTTTTATTTTATTTGTATTAAATATTTCTTTTATTTTCATTTTTTATCACTTTTACCTAATATTTTCACTTTTATTTTTTCTACTTTTTCATTAACATTTTCTGATTTAAAGATTTCGTCATATTCTAAAAATGCAAATAGGAATACATATAAACCCATAATAATCGGAATAAAAATAAATTGCCAAATTAATAACTGTTGAAATAATCCAGTTGGATATAAATTTTTAATTATATAAAAAGTTAATAGTAATGAAATTATTGAAAGAAAAAAACCAAAGAGAAAACCCCTCATTGAAAATAATGGAATTAAGGAAAGAATGTAAATAATTAAATAAATGAATATGTCTATTTCTATCATTTTAATTTTCCTCTAATCCTAATTTTTCCTTATTTTCCTTTGAATTATCGACTGTTATAAAATTCCATCTGTTACCATCTGAATATAAATATAAATATTTTACCATTTTATTATCCATATTTTATACATCCATATCTATATTATTTTATCAATATTTAAATCTTTCTATTAACCTCTTATTGCCTCTATTAATGTTATTGCAAGTATTGACGATATTAATAAACATAAAATCCAAACAG
>CAZVNH010000553.1:0-1662 GCA_964628575.1 uncultured Thermoplasmatales archaeon
TTTCAACATAATCTATTTTGGTTTTTTAGTTATATAGTTGTATAATGCACAAAGATAATAGAAAACTTAAAACAAATTGAGAGTTGTCCCCAAAAGTATAAAAACAAGTACTTACTTTTTAGTTCGCAAGTACTTGTCTTTATGTTGGTAATTTAATTATTACTTAAGATATATTTCTGAATGTAATATACTTCTATCAATAGAGTGTCTTTGTTTTGCTCCACAAATCATATAATCAGCTATATTTAACTTTTACAATAAAATATTATAGGTGTATAGAATATATTTTGTATATAGTTTTATCAAATATTCATTCTATTTGTTACGAGCAACATCAGTTATTAACTATAGCAATTTCTTTCTAGTTAGACTGTTTTTTCAACTCTATTCCCTTTATAATATCTTTTTTTAGATTATATAGATTCTTACCGTCATATTTAGAAAGTGAAATATTGTCTGAAAGTGATACAACTTTATCATTATTTGTTAAAAATAACCCCTCTTCAAATGAGATTGAAGAATACATATTTTTATTATCTTTATGCCTTTTTAAAATTAGCAGCATATCATTTCCCTTTTTTATTTTTGTTTCACCATTGTCATTTCCAGCTTCCCCTAATTGACTAATAGTAATAATATTAGTTTTTGATTCACCAAAAAGAACTTCACTTATTTCAAATTCTGAACGCGATACACTAAATTCAATTTCTGAATTTACATCACCCAAAGCTTTTTCTTTTAATTGATTATTTGGAAAATCTAATTTCTTCTTAGCAGTTATTCCATCAGTAATTACTTTTCCAATAACTATTAAATCAGCGTTATCAATTAAATCATTTATGGATTCTGCACTTATTTTTGATAAAAATCCATCTACAGATTTTGATCCAACTACTTTAGATTGTTGAATGCCTGATACCATAAATTTATTATTAAAATACTTAATTGAAAAAGTAGTTACAAAAACTACAAAAACTAATAATACACTAACACATACTCCTAAAAACATCTTTTTCTTCATATATTTAATCCTCCATTGTTGATCTATTTTTTTATAAATTAATTATAAAAATTATTTAAATCATCTCTATCATGTTGTTGAGGTCTCCAATAACTAGACCAACTTGGTACAGTACCTGTGTGCATAACAGATACTGTTGAACTAGATGGATGACCTAACCCCATAACGTGACCTACTTCGTGTGATAATACCCACCATTTTTTTGCACCAGTTATAGTACCAAAACTAGGGTTAGTATAAATTTGTGAATATACTTGAGTTTCATCACTATCTGAATTATAATTTAATGTTGACCAGTCTACCCACCAATCACCATCATTATCTTTTGAAAAGGTTATCCCACCTGTGTTAGTTCCCCATTCACTAGGCCAGCTTCCATACGTGGCAATATCCACTTCAGAACTAGAAAAATTTGTTTCTTCACAATTTACTATACCACCAAAATCATTCCAACTTGATTCTACAATCGGATATGCATCATCCCAATTACTATCTAAGTAATCTCCATTGATTTTCAAGTAAACATTCCATTGCTGTATAATTGACTCATAACGTACATCGTGCCATCTTTTGGGATGGCTTGACCACATTTCATGTGCAAAAGCTGATGAAATAGAAGATACAAACATTATAGACATAAT
>CAZVNH010000554.1:0-1649 GCA_964628575.1 uncultured Thermoplasmatales archaeon
GGGCCAGGTCTTGGACCATGTCTTCGTACAGCAGCAACAGCTGCAAGAGCTTTATCTTTATCTTTAAAGAAACCAATTATTGGTGTAAACCACTGTGTAGCTCATTTAGAGATTGGAAGAGGAACTCTCAATAATTGTAAAGATCCAGTTTTACTATATACTTCTGGTGCAAATACTCAAGTTATCGCTTTTGCTGAGGGTAGATACCGGGTTTTTGGTGAAACATTAGATGTTGGAATAGGTAATTGTATAGATAAATTCGGAAGAACAGTTGGATTAGGATTTCCTAGTGGTCCAAAAATAGAAGAACTTGCAGAAAAAAGTACAAATTACCTTGAACTACCATATACAATAAAAGGAATGGATATAGCGTTTTCAGGATTATTGACCTCAGCAGAACAATATTATAAAAAAGGAGAAAAACTTGAAGACATATGTTTTTCAATTCAGGAAACAACCTTTGCAGCTTTAACTGAAGTAACTGAAAGAGCTATGGCTCATACCGAAAAAGATGAAGTTCTTCTAGGTGGAGGTGTAGCTAGTAATAAAAGACTTAGACAAATGGTTGAGACAATGGCTCAAGAGAGAAAAGCTTCTTTTTTTGTACCCTCTAAAGACCTATGCATTGATAATGGTGCAATGATAGCATGGTTAGGTTTTTTAATGTATGATAGCGAAACTAGAATGCAAATAAAAGATACACAAATTAATCAACGTTTTAGAACAGATATGGTGGATGTGACCTGGCGTGTATAAAAAAAGAATGTTATATAGAGGAGCAGAGGCAGAAATATCATTATCAAAATATTTGGATGTTGATGTAGTTGAAAAGAGAAGAATCAATAAAAACTATAGAATAAAACAAATAGATCAAAGACTTATTTCCACTCGGACAAAAGAGGAATCAAAATTAATAATTGAATCTCGAAATCATGGTGTCTGTGTTCCAATTATTTATGATATTGATTTAAAAAATGGAATTATACTTATGGAATACATTAAAGGAAAGAGAATCAAAGATATTTTAAATAATATAGATGAAGAAGAACGTAAAAAAATCTGTATAAAAATTGGTGAAAACATAGCAAGATTACACAACCATGATATTATTCACGGTGATATCACTACCTCGAATATGCTTTTAAAAAATGATAGAATCTATTTTATAGATTTTGGCCTTGGAGAGAAAAATACTGAAATTGAAACAAAAGGTGTAGATCTTCATGTTCTAATGGAAGCAATTGAGTCAACTCATTCTCAATATTCAAATTGTTTTAGATACGTTTTAGACGGTTATTCAAAAGAAATGAAAAAAGATGCAGAAAAAGTAATAAAAAAGATTGATGAAATAGTAAAAAGAGGCAGATATAGATGAAGAAGCTTTATTTTATTACAAGCAATAAAGGAAAGGTTATTGAAGCAAAACAAAAATTTTCTGAGATAGATATTGATATAATTCAGAAAGATCTTGGTTATCCAGAGATACAATCTGATAATCTAAAAGATGTAGCTTTGTTTGGCGTTGAAGATATTAAAAAAAGATTTGATAAACCTTTTATCCTTGAAGATGCTGGTCTATTTATTGATGTACTTAATGGTTTTCCAGGTGTATATTCAGCATATATTTATCATACAATAGGGTGTAAAGG
>CAZVNH010000555.1:0-1647 GCA_964628575.1 uncultured Thermoplasmatales archaeon
ATTGGTTCTCACTTTATAAGGGCAGGTATTGTGTTTCTCATGAATAAAGATTCAGATAAAAAGAATGAAAATATCCAACTAAAAGACGCGGAAAAAAAATTTCAATCATATATTCAGAAAAGAAACGAATTAAATGAAATGGCTAAGATACTTCGTGAAGAACGAGATATGATACATAATAGTAGAAAAGACTTAAAAGAAAATATTGAAAAGGTAAAAAAAGAAAGAGATAAACTTGTTAATCAGATGAAACACCATAAAGAAATTAGAAATAGATTACAGGAAGAAGCAAAAAAATTAATTGAAGCTAAACGAAAGAAAAGAGGCGAAGTTTTTAAAAATCTTCCATTAAGATTAGAAGAATTAAAAGCGGATGTACAAATGCTCGAATACAGACAAGAAACAGTTCCGATGACTCCTTCAGAAGAAAACGAATTAATTGAACAAATTCGTCTTAAAAAAATTGAACACGATAAAACAAAGAAACAATTAGATAAACAAAAACTTGTAGAAATTGATATTTCAGATAAGGATAATGCTATCGATGAACTATTTAAAAAAGCAGATGAGGAACATAAAGAGGTACAAAAATATTATAAAGAAAATCAAAAAATGCATGAAAAGTATATGAAGATGGTCAACGAATTATCGGTTAGTATCGCTGAGGCAAATAAAAAACATGAACAATATAAAGAAATGAGAGATGAAGCGCAAAAGATACATGAGAAAGCCTTTGAAATGAGATCGAAAATAATCTCTATTAAAGGTGAAAGACGAAAACGTATAGATGACGCTAAAAAAGCTATTAAAGAACAAAATATCAAAGCGCGAAAAGCAGTTATGGATAAAGATAAACTTAAAGAAATAGCTGATAAATCAGTGGATCAGTTGAAAAAAGGAGAAAAAATCACTCTTTAAATCTTTTATAAATCTATTACAATAGTTAAATTTATATATAATATAATCTGTATTTTATATTATAATGAAAGTGATTATAAAATTTATAGCAATTATTATATTTATTATAATTGTGATTTCATCAACCTTTATTATCTTTTTTACAGGAGAAGATGAATCAGATAATAACCCTAACTCAGAAAAAACACAAGATGATGATAAGACTGAAAATGAGGATACTGATAATGAGGATGATAACAATATTGAAAATGATAGCCCTGATTTTACAAACTATGTATTAGTCGAGGAGGGCACTCAACACCGTTGCGAACCATGTGTTCATGCTGCTGAGGTTCTCCATGATTTATATGAAAATAATTATGCAAATTTCTTCTATATAAGTATGGTGCAGGATAAAAATCAAAAAGCTAGTGATTATCTTTTTGAAACGTATAATCTTTATGCATATCCGACTCTTTTCATAGATGGAGGTTATAAAGTAAAAGTAGGTGCTAGTGAATCAACTTTTGAGAATGATTTTGAAAACATTTTATCAGAAGCTTTTAAAAGAAAAAAACATGAAATGTATTTAGAGGTTTTTTCAGAATGGAATGAATCTCGAAAGGAATTAAAAAATAATATCTATATTGAAAACCTAGAAAATGATTCATATAGTGGAACGTTAAAGGTTTTTATTACTGAAATCAATAGTAGATGGACAACCAAAATAGGAACACCTTATCATTATTC
>CAZVNH010000556.1:0-1643 GCA_964628575.1 uncultured Thermoplasmatales archaeon
CCATTTACGATTACTTGCACATCTCTATTTGGATTAGAAAATGACATGCTTCTAGGAAAACAAGCTAAATGATATATAGCATCAAACTTCCCTTTAGGAATATATGATGATATATCTTTTTGTGTAAATCTTATATTGTTGAGATTGTGTTTTATGTTTTCTATACTACCATTACTTAAGTCATCTATAACCTCAATATCCATTTCTTCTGGTTCATGTATAGCTAATGGTCCATCGATAAGATTTATTCTTTCTTTTCTTCCTACCAATCTATCAACTAAATGAGATCCTATTAAACCAGCACCACCAGTTATTAATATTTTCATTTGTTCCCCCTTGATTCCAGCCACATTTTTGATACTAGCTGTTGTATTTTATCTTTGGAATCCTGTTTTGATTTATATACATCATCAGGGTAATATTTTGATAGCATTTTATCCCATACTTCTTTTGATGTTACATCCAATGGTGGTTGTTTCTTTTTCTCAAGGATAAATATTGGTAATAAATTCCTGTATGCATGTCTTAACATATATTTATTTGGGGGACAATGTAATTCTTTTGTTTCTGTTATATTTAATGCAAATAATGGACATTGGAGATCAATGTTAAAATGATCAGCAAATTTTTGATATGTTGGTAATATCCATGTTAATAATGATGACCACCATTGTTCATATAAATGTGGTTCATGATTCTTGGCAGGTGACGGTACATATTTATATCCTCCAAAATGTTCATCCCCACCTTCACCAAGATAAATAGTATCTATTCCGTCATTTTTGGCCTTTTTAAATAATTCGTAGGGCCACAAGTTATACTGTGGCCTGTCAAATAGGTGTATTGATTCTGTTACTGGGTCAAATATGTTCTCTATATTGATTACTTTATATGTAACATTACATTCCTTAGCCATTTTACATGCTATATCATCTTCATCTGAGCTCAACCCAAATTTGGCTATATATGCTGTTAAATTGGTCATTTTCTTTGACAGGTGATATAATACAATAGACGAATCCAAACCTCCGCTTAGAAATATACCCGGACGCATACTTGGTACTACCAATGAATCTATTTTTCTTACTATATCCATCATCCTACCTCCCAATAGAATCTATTATATTATAAATTGTATTTAATCTGTTTTGTATTGAATGTTCTTTCCTGGCAAATTTCATACCATTTTCTCTTATTTTCCTATATTTATCTATATTATCAACACAATCAAATATTACATCTTTATATTCTTTTTTGAGTGTTCCACCACAAATATTACATCTATAACCAAATTTAAAACTATCCCAAGTCATTTTAAATATATGACCTTTTGGGCATTTCATTTTTAATTTTGTACGTGAGTTTTTATATTTATTAGATATAAGTTCATAATTATATTTCTTTAAATAATTAGTTATATATTCTATATCTATCTTTTTATTACCATAACAAATAGAACAACCTTGACCATATTTAAAATTATCAAATGACATTTCAATATTATGACCATTTAGACATTCAAATAACAATTTAGATTTTATATTAATATATGTATCTGATAAACATATAAATCCTCTTTGTTTGGCAACATCTTTAACATATTCTATTGTATATGGTTTCATAATAAATATATAGTCCTATAT
>CAZVNH010000557.1:0-1639 GCA_964628575.1 uncultured Thermoplasmatales archaeon
TTATGTTTCTCATGATATATATAGAGTAGATTCTGATACTTCTTCCTCTTTGTTTTCAAGTTGGGGGCTTCCATATTATGGAATGAATAATCCTTGTTCTGTTGATTTTGCTTTAATCATTTCATGTATAAAAAATTCATAGATGTATAAAAATTAAATAACAATTTTTCCATTTTTTCCTTCTTTTTTTCTAAAAAAGATAGTTTTTTTGATAATCCGCTCCCGAATTATTGGTAGTTATGTGTTAAATATATAAGATAACTATTATTAAAATAAAAAAGGTGAAAAGCATAAATATAAGTAAATATATTTCAATTAACATTTGTTAATTAAGTGTGGAGGTGAAAAATTGAAAAAAATACCGATTTTTATGGTAGGAATCCTTCTTATTAGTAGCATTGCTGCAATAAGTGTTGGAAAAGAAGCAGAAGAAAAATTAATAGAAAAAACTACTATATCAATATCAGAACCAGTTATTACTGAGATTGATAATTTTGCTAATATAGAAATAGCAGAATCAGAGTCATTACTTTTAGAAGAGGGTAAACCGATATTACCAGTTATTACGAAAGTTTTTACATATCCAATGGGAACAATAATAAAGGATGTCAATGTAGATTATAATGTTGAAGAAAAAATTCTAAATTATAAGATTGAACCCTCGCCACAACCAGTACCTCTTTCAAATGTTATAATGCAGGATATCTCAATAGAGTCAAATATGAATCAGGATATTTATGAAAGTACAAATCTGTATCCATCTGATCCAGTTGTAATTTCAAAAAATGTTGGTATGATGAATGGCGAGAATGTAATGATACTTAATGTTAAGGTAATACCTCAATACTCTCCAGCTAATGATATAGTTTATTTACCTAAAGATGAAATAAATATAAATGTTGAATATAAACTTCCAGATAAAAATTATGGTACAACAAATAACGAAGAATATAAAATGGTAATCATAACTACAAATAAATTTAAAGATAAATTACAACCATTAGTGAATCATAAAATCGATATGGGTATAAATACAATGATCAAAACAGTAGAAGATATATATAGTGAGTACTCCAGTGGAAGAGATGATGCTGAAAAAATTAAGCTTTTCATATATGACATGAAAGAAACATATAATATTTCTTATGTACTTCTTGCAGGTGGTAGAAAAGGTCAGACTTTAGACTGGTATATTCCATCAAGAACAGTACATAATGATGACGGTTGGGAAGAAGGATACGAGAGCGATTTATATTTCAGCGATGTTTATAAATATGATGATGTAGAAGGGTATGTCTTTGAAGACTGGGATGATAATGAAAATGGAGTAATAGGTGAATATTCAAATTTTGCAGGTAAATCAGATAGACCTGATTATTTCCCAGATATATCTATCGGTAGAATACCATTTAGATATACATTTGAAATTCAACCAATGATTGATAAAATAGTTGAATATGAAACTCAAGCAGATGACTCATGGTTTAAAAAAGCAATAGTTGTTTCAGGTGATACTTTTCCTCCAAGTCGTGGTGGAAATCCAGGTTGGTGGGAAGGAGAAATGGAAACAGGAGTTACTGTTGATTTACTAGAACCTCTTGGTTTTACTATGAACAAACTTTGGCTATCTATACCAGGT
>CAZVNH010000558.1:0-1633 GCA_964628575.1 uncultured Thermoplasmatales archaeon
CTACATGCTTCTATGGTATATGCAAAAGTAGATTTACCCTGAATATAATGAGAAAAACCATAAACCCAATCATCTGTATCACCCGTAGTTGGATAAAGCTCAGCAGCTTGTTCAGGTGTATATCTACCTGAACCTGACTGACAAGTAATTTTTGAAGCAATCTGCTGACCAACTTCTGTTATATAAGGATCATCAGGAGGATCATCATAAGTATAACCCCATGGAATTAAAACAAGCTCACCATGTGTATGCCAAGATATACTTGCACAGATATCATTTTCTAAAAAAATATCTCGAACAGCTTGTGTTTCAACCTCAGAAAATGGACTTGGACCACAATAAACTGATTCTCCAGGATTATTAGTTATTGACCCGCTTCCAACTGATCCCCAAGCACCCCATGGATCACCATTAGATGAACCTGCATAATTTCTATTTAAATCTATTCCAATTCCACTAGAAACAGGACGCCTGTTTTTACGCCAATCGTTTCCCTCATCATGACAAAAATAATATCCATCGGGATTTACACAGGTAACAATCCAAATCCTACGATTATTTACTAAATCTGTAATAGTTGGATTAGAGCCATAATTAGAAGTCAATTGTTCAGCAATATATAGACAAATTTCAACAGTAGGCCACTCACGAGCATGGTGTAAACCCATATAAAAAACACCTGGCTCATTTTCATCAACACCTGGATTATCAGAGATTTCAAGACACCACACATCACGTCCTTCATAAGTTGTAGCAATACTATATAGATTTGTTATATCTGGATAATTACTTGCAATATTATCAAGGATATCTTCGATTTCAGCAAGAGTATGATATGATCCTCTAATTGAATTTTCATAATTTTTTAAATCCAATATAATTATTTCATAATCAATTTTTAATTTATTTAATTCATCTAATCTATCTTCTGGAATTATTAATTCAATCCATTGATTTAAATTATTTCCAACAATTTCAAGATCACTTGGTAAATCATTCAAATTTTGATCTGTTCTTATTCTAACAAGTAAAATTTTATTTCCTTTAGATATTGATTTAAAGTTCATTGCAACTGTTGATGTAGCTGTTATAAATATTAAAAGTAAAAAAATGCTTGTTATTTTTTTCTTCATAGATAAAAACCCCATTAATTAACAGACGTTAATAGGTTTGTTTTTATAAGATTTATCCAAAAGATTTATTCATTAATTGTAAAATATGATAAAAATTGTATTTGTATTATTATGAAAATTTTTTCAATTTGTTAATTTTACACAATATATTTAAATATTATTATTAACAGAGTATAACCAAAACCTGGAATAAAGGTGAGTAGAGAATGAATAAAAAAAGTTTGGCAATGCTTTGTATTTTTGTCGCTGCTCTTTTTATAGGAACAACTATAGGTTCAACAGCGGCTGAGATACAACCAAATGACGCAATTGATAAAAAAGCGCAGGAATTAGAGCTAATAGGAAAAACTGATTCAGTAGTTAAAAGTGTAAATTCTATAGAATTAATAAATATTGACATTGATTCATTTGAAAAGATGTTATTTCAAGAGGACTCTGATTCAAAGGAAGACTCCGATGCAATAGAATTAAAGGATGTCATCAGGCAATTTACATATAAT
>CAZVNH010000559.1:0-1633 GCA_964628575.1 uncultured Thermoplasmatales archaeon
GATAAACTCTATATTGATTTAAGATATCGTAATGCTATGTATGAAGCTGGAGATTGTAATAAAGCTGGTCAATTTATAAACTTCCCCAGTGGGGAAGCATTAAAAACTCCTTATGAAGCAACTAATGATGAAATAAACGAATATGGAGAAAGTAAAACAGAGGGAATATGGCCTGTTTATTATAATGAAGAACATTTAAAATATGTTGTAAAAAATAATAAAATTATTGGAATCTTAGGTGATGGGAATAAGACAGAAGAGATGAAAAGGTTCTTTAAGGAAAATGATACACGTAGAAATATAGCTGAATTAGGAATTGGATGTAATCCAAAAGCAGAAATCATTGGAAAAATCATAGAAGATGAAAAAGTTGGATTACATATTGCTTATGGTACGAGCATACATTTGGGTGGAAAGGTTAAAAGTGATATGCATCTGGATATAGTTCATGCTAAAGGTTGCCCTATTGAAGGAACAACACTCATTCTTACAAATGTAGATGGTTCAAAAACTGAATTGATTCAAGATGCAACTTTAAGATATGAGTTATTAGAATAAAACCTATTAACAACAAAAATTATTACTATAGACATTTATAAATTTTCTCAGAATTCAAATAATTCAACAGAATTCAATTGTTTAGATTAGTTATTGAGATATCAACTATCTAATATATAGGAGCTTATTTTTTTTCCTTTTTTTTCTTACCATTTTTATTATAACCAAAACATTTAAAATTTGATAATGTATGATATGGTCTAATTTTTATATTGTTTAAGGGGAGAAACAAAAATTCAAAATAGTGATAAAAATGTTAGAGAAAAATAATTTTGAAGGTTTAGAAGAATGGCGAATGAAATTAAAAACAATACAATCTTCGTTTCCCTCCCCGTGGAGAGAAGTCGGAAACGATCAAATATTTGAAAATACTTTTTTTAACGCTGTAAGTCAGTTAGATAAAATGAAACATCCTAGAATGTATAAAGAACAAAAAGCTTGGAAGGGATATCTTGGAGATCCTGATTTACCTGATTATTCAAAATGTAAAGATGTTAAACTAGGGGAAAAAATGCAACCTCTTGATGTGGTTATAAAAGATTTAGTAAGTTTCTTCAATGGTATGCCCAATTGGAATCACCCTCAAACAATGTGTAATGTAGTCCCTCCACCAAATACAGCATCAATAATTGCTACAACCCTTACTAACATTTTTAGTCCAAATATAATAGAAGGAGAGTATTCATGGAATATTGCTAAAACTGAGATTGAATCTGGCGCAATGCTTGCTGATCTTATAGGTTGGGATCCTAAAAAATCTGGGGGTGTTTATACCTTTGGTGGCGCAGGATGTTATTTCTATGGAACCAAATTGGCATTAACATCTGTACTAGGAAAGGATTCACGTTTCAATGGAATAAGAGAAAATGGACAAATTCTAGTATCTAGTTCTGGTCATTTTTGTAAAAAGAATTGCTCTGACTGGTCTGGACTTGGTATGAATAATGTACGTGAAATCCCTGTTGATAAGAATAATCGTATGGATATTACTGTTCTTAAACATGTAATGGAGCAATGTAGAAAACAAGGTAAACCTATAGTAATGATTGTTTGTACCATGGGTACAACTGATGCT
>CAZVNH010000560.1:0-1622 GCA_964628575.1 uncultured Thermoplasmatales archaeon
GAATTACCCTGTGGATTCTTTAATGTTGGTTCTGTTCTGATTCCAAGTTCAGGGATAAATAGTTTAATATCAGACGACTGGTGAATAATTCCATACCCTTCAATTGTATAATATTTTTTATCGTTTTCAATGCTTACATCTACCCAACACATCGCTCTATGAATTATTTGATCTCTATCCTCTTGACCATAAGGCCTATAGATAATCACATCACCATATTTACCATAAGAATGCTCATCAGGATTCTTATCTGCAAATGTTGCAATATCATTTCTTCCTTCAATTTTTACAAGAAGAACCATATCTCCAGCATCAATTGTCCCATATCGACCGTATGGTTCATCACGATGCATCATACTACCTGATTCTATTGCAACCATTGGAGTACCAAACCATTGACCAGTATAAGCCCATAACGCAGATAAAATAATCAAAACAAGAATGACTGCTATTAAAACATCTCTAATTAAAGATAATTTTCCATCTTCACTATGTAAAAATTTATAGAGATAATCCTTTTTTTGATTTTTTGGTCCAATAGAACTCATTGGTTATCACATTTTATTTAGATCATTTTTCTTTGAGATAATCTTTTTAATCTCCGCCCCACATATCGGACATATATTTATATTGTCTTTGAATTTTTTACCACATCCACGACAACAACAGATCCATTTAAACCTTTTTGTAATAACTTTTAGATTTAATCCAATATATCTAATTTTTAAATAATTAGCAATATTTTGAATAGAGTAATCATCTGATATAATAATAATATCATAGTTATTTATTTTATATTCATATGCAAGTGCTAAAATATCTTTATCAGTCTTTGATAATCTATCAAAATCACCAGTTTCTCTTGATAATTTGGTAATAATATCTCTTGATTTTTGTTCAGGTGATTCTATAACTAAACCTTTATTTTTTAAAAATTCGAAATTCCGAAAATCTTTACCTCCAGGTTTCAACTCATTTGAGACTCCAACTGTCGTAATCATTTTATTATTCTCAAAATCCAAAGGTTTACCTGATAAAATTGCTGAAGTATCAAGAATAATAACCTGGGTTTTCTTTTTTTTAGAATTCATAATTATCAATCAATAAAATCATTTTCTTATTTTGATTATATTTTTAATTCTTAACAAATTCAAGTATCTTATTTTCATCAATTGTTTCCTGATTCCCTGTTTTCATATCTTTTAGTGTAACACACCCTTTTTCCATTTCATCAGGACCTATTATTATTACTTTTTTAGTGTTTTTTGAACTTGCATATTTTAACGATTTACTAATTCCTCTTCTTAATAGATCAGTATCTGTGGAAACACCTTGATTTCTCAGATAATTTGAAATTTTAAGTGCTTTTGAAATTAATTCTTCTGTTATAGGTATAATATAAACATCGAGTGCTTCTGTTGGAAACTCAAATTTTTCTGTTTCAAGAGCAAGTATTGTCCTATCAAATCCTATTGCAAACCCTGCGGTAGATGTTTCTCTTCCACCAAATAGTGAAATAAGCTCGTATACTCCACCTCCACATATTTGTTTCTCGGCACCTAGTTCTGGTGCTTCAATTTCAAAGACATTTCCTTTGTAGTAATCAAGTCCTCTTACAATAC
>CAZVNH010000561.1:0-1613 GCA_964628575.1 uncultured Thermoplasmatales archaeon
AATAAGGTTTCTATATCTGTGCCTGTATAAGCAGAGTTTAAAGCATATGAGCTTGTACCGTTTATATTATCTCTTCCTCCAATTACAGCCGTCGATGGATAATCTAACATAAATCTATCGCTTTCGACTGTAAAACTGGATTTCTTAACAGTATCTGCACCTTTACTATCGGTACAACAGCTGTTAACTCATATAATCCAGTACCCAGGTCATTTATTAGAAAGCTGAAGGGTTCCTGAACTAATTCACTGTATTTCTTACCATCAAGATATAGTTCTACTTTTGTAATTTCTACACCTTCTGTCTTGGAATTAGCATTAATATTTACAGTGACCTGTTCTCCAATAGTGTATGTATCTTTTATGTTTGCAAAATCTACTTCAGGGGCTTCATGAGAGCCAAATTGCTTCAAATCAACCTTGCTGAACTTAGGATCATTATAATAAATCATCTCGTTATCTTCTTTGTTTGATTCAACAGCCAATCCAACATAGATATTGGTTCCCATTGGAATATCAATAGAACCTACTTCATTCCAAAAAATACCATCTTCAGAATAAAATCCAGTAAAAGTATCGTTCATTCTAGTAAGTTTCAGCCAAGAAGGTATGGTATTATACTGAATTAGGGAACTCTCCATGATGCTCCCTTCACTAGATCTGCTTAAAAATGAGGCACCAGGTCCTCCCTTTTGGTGAGCATATGAAATAGCAGCAAAAGTGGATTCTGCGGTTAATTCATTTCTAAACATAATGCCTGCTTTGCAATCATTGTTCCGTCTGGCAATAGAATCAATCTGCACAATCATCGATCCATTTCCCTCTAAAGACTGATACATATATTGAAATGAATCTGATGTTCCACCGATCAAACCACTGCCCTTCACAGAATATACATCATCGGTTTTTGAGACACTACCTGGAAGGCTTACCTCACCTATATCTGTTGATATCCAAGGAGATACTGACCCTGTATCATTCACATGGACAACAATAACACTGGAAAATGTTGAAGTCCCTGTATCATCCACAGCCTTAGCAGTTAAATAATGTGTACCTTCTGGTACATCCTCCCAGACAAAATCATAAGGCGCTTCTACCATTTCACCAATTTTTTCATCGCCTTTCCAAAATTCCACCTTGGAAATGGTTCCATCACTGTCAGAGGCCTCTGCATGTATAGTAACATTACTATGAGTATCAAACATACCATGAACTACTGGACTTGTAATTTCAATCTCTGGGCTAGCGGACCTACTTGTGGACCCACTTTCAACAGTAGAACTCAAGTATTTTTCTAGATTTGTATAGCCATCTCCATTAAAATCATCATTACGATCATTAGGATCATCGGGATTTAAGCCATTTGCTATCTCCCATTCATCTGGCATTCCATCATGATCACTATCTAGTGGAGCCTCAACAGATTTTAATTCAGGCCAACCACCTTGTTCAGTAACACTATTGATAATTCTTCCTGTATTATTCTCAATATCATTTACTAATCTTGCATCTAAAGGATCTCTTTTAGGTAAACTTGCACCAGCATTAGCAAGTACATCTACATATGCCTCCTGGGCAGATTGGATAGGAGGAACATCTACCAAAATATGG
>CAZVNH010000562.1:0-592 GCA_964628575.1 uncultured Thermoplasmatales archaeon
GCACAATACCCACCTCTATACTGTTCTACTAATTCCTTTTGCCCCTTCCTTAAACCCATTGTATCCTCCACGTTTTTACTACATTATAACATATCGCAGAGACTAGCTACAAGCACATGAAGAATGCGCCGATAAACATCTGAACTATTCTTCTCATCAGGAAACTCCTATCTTTTATCTTACAGGACTTTAAATAAATAATTTTGCTTAGAAACAAACTTTCAGAGAAGAATAGTAATTTACTATAAACTTTGCATTTGAATTTATATTTCTGGATAAAAAAAAGTGTATACTTTACATACACTTTTGGGAATATTTAATAGTTATAATTTATATCCGCAATATGGACAAAACGCAAAGTCATTAATATTTTGTTTATCAAAATCATGCTTACATTTTGGACATGTGTTTTTTTCTTTAATATATGTATGTTTAGTTTCTTTTAATTTAGAGTCAACTTCACCTCTAATCTTTAAACCTTGTTTTTTAAATTGAAGTAGTTCATTTGATTTAGTATTATTGCTTATATTTTGATCTGCTAGTTTTAGAGCCTTGTCCAGAATATCAGAATTGACCGGGGTTTGAATCACAC
>CAZVNH010000562.1:602-1609 GCA_964628575.1 uncultured Thermoplasmatales archaeon
GATATAGGGTTGTTGGAAGATATCAGGCATTTTATTTGGGGATTAGTAATCTTAATCATGCTAATAAGCTGATCACCACGTATTTGTTTCATTACTAAATTTGCAATAACATAATCTGGAGAAAATCTTTCAATTTCATCTATCGCATTATATTCATCAGCTAAATCTACATGATAATACAATGAATTTAACATATCCTTTATAATTATGCTCTCAAACTTGCTATCATTAATTAGTAAAATCTTTTTCATTAAAACACCCCCACTTTTATAATACCAATTTTAGATTTAAACAACAAAATAAATATCAAAATTATATATTAATATCTACATATACATTCTAATTCTGCATTATTTATTGTATGTTGTCAACAATCTTTTCTGCATATCTCCTCATATACAGTTTATTCAGTAATTAACATACCTTCTGAAATATTGCAAAAATATGCACTATGAATGTTTATCCTGAAAAATCATTTAAATATATCGCTGAATAATATAAAAATAAAATATCATTCCTGTTATTGATAAAATCAATGAAATTATCAGAGAAAGTCTGATCCTATCATCTTTGCGTCTGTTTCTACTTAAATTTATTAGTATTGAAATTACGCTATAAAAGAAAAGTCCAATCATTAAGCGAAAATCAACGCCCATAAGATCATAATCCCAAGTTTTTCTCAAACCTGAATTAAAAGCTCTGTCAAACATAGTCTCAAATTGTGGTTTTGCAAAACTTACAATAAAAAAATTATTATTAATAATATCCAAACAATTATGCTTGCAGCATCAATCCATTTAACCCACTTAACAGGTCCTTTTCTATTTCTAAAACCTTGTTCTAATGGCATATTACTCACCCCCTGATATGTGAGTATATATTATATTACCTTTTCTTTAATTATATAATCACAGGGATATTAAGTCAAATCAATAACTGATTTTATCTCCATTATATTAATTGCAATATTAAATGCCTAGCATTTTATGGTAAATTACCTAATGTTT
>CAZVNH010000563.1:0-1594 GCA_964628575.1 uncultured Thermoplasmatales archaeon
GAATTGGAATCCCCGAAAACCATCAACTGCAGGGCACCATTTGTAAATTAGAAAGCACCCCCACGGAAGGTTTCCATAAAAATCACCCTCCCAGCCTACCTTACCATTGATACCATAACTGTTAATCCAACCAGATGCTGGAATACCTCCAGATACATCTCTACCAAGATAAATCAAACATCGTCTGGGAAGTGGATTATCTTGATTGAGTATAAGCACATAATCGACCCATTGTACTTCCATAACCCTAATAAGGGTAAAAATTAATAATGCCATAAATTTTACCTTATCTTTAGCAAATTTTAATATTAGTTCCATTAGTGGATACGACCAATCATGGACCCAATAATGAAAAATTGGATGGAAGAATCTCATTCTAGGATTTACAAACAAGGTTGTATCTGTCCTACCAGTTACTAAACAACAAAAGTTACTATTATTATCTTCTTGACCTCTGCTAAATATATTTTCTATAATTTTCATCATTCCAAGATTCTGATAACCACCAGTCACCAACCATTGTGCCTGCTCAACACTCAACCCACCAAGCAAACCATACTTACCCAACTCCACAACTGCCTCTTTGAATATCTCCTCTGCTTCCTCTCTAGATTCTGTCGCATTCAACCGTTCACGAATGGAATCAAACAACGCCTCTACTTCCTCGGCTTTCTCCTCTGTGAGTTTGACCGTCTGTTTTTCACCGTTCAAACCAGATATTTCTGTGGTAATCTCAACCATTTCTTTACCGATGTTAGCATTGATAGAAGGTCCAAAGGATACACTTATGAATAAGATGATAACAGCAACTGCTAAACATTTCTTTATATTCATATATTCACACTCCTATATCATATGGTTCTTTTGCTGGATGGCGATCAATATTAAAAAATGGTAAGAAAATCGGAAGATTAGGATATTCCCTTTCAAATCTGAGAATACTAAAAATAATTTTTGGCAGAGACCGTGATCTTCCCCAATAGTTGCCATCCCAAACGTTTCTATATTTTCTTATCTTAAATATATCCCGGAGATAGACGAATAAACACCAATCAGAAGCATCACGAATATTATTAATGAAGTTGTTACAGGATACATCGTTGTTATGCCCCTCTAACTTGAGTGCGGGTATAATTAAATTCGAAGCCCTTTTATGATTACTGATAGTATTTTTAGTAATAAGAGTATTACGAGCCAGTATCTCCATTGCAATATCGTTTCCATCAAAAAGGTTTCCACTAATAATGTTACTGTTCGAAGCCAGAGGAAACCCCGTACTTGACAAGATGGCTATACCTTCAGAACAATTTATAAAAACGTTTCCTATAATATTTGTAAAAGATACATGCTCTAAAAATATTCCACCTCCTATACAAAAAAGATCATCAACCACACGGCCTGTAAAAATATTATCAGATATGCAGCTATAATTACTAATTAAAATACCAATATCCGATAATCCATTGTCTATGAAGATATTACCACTGATGTTAATGTTATCGCCCATATATACCGTAATACCATAACTTTCACTATTTTGAATTGTAAATCCTGATATATTAAAATATTATATCATAATATATAAAATATTATT
>CAZVNH010000564.1:0-1569 GCA_964628575.1 uncultured Thermoplasmatales archaeon
GAGTAGACTTATTATTTCAACACCTCAAGTCATTGAAAACGATCTTTTATCTAAAAGAATAAGTCTTAAAGAAGTCTCATTTATTATCTTTGATGAAGCACATCATGCGGTTGGAGAATATGCATATGTTTTTGTTACTGAAATGTTTCAAAAACAATCTGAAAATGGTAAAATCCTTGGTATAACAGCATCACCAGGTAACGATCTTGATAAAATACTTGAAGTTTGTAAAAACTTAAATGTAACAAATATCGAAATTAGAACTAAATATGACCCTGATGTTAAACCATATGTTCATGATATTAAAATAGTATGGAAAGAAATACCTCTACCAAAAGATTTTGCTTTGACTATTCAACTTTTAAGAAAAGCATTATCCCAGCGATTAAAAAAATTAAAAGAAATAGGTGTTATTGATACATCATCGGTTTCGCTAATTAATCGAACCAAACTTTTAGAGGCACAAAGAAAAATACAAAAAGAGATAAGATCACAGAATAAACCATCTAGTGAATTATTCAAAGCAGCATCAACGCAAAGTGAAGCAATGAAAATCAATCATGCAATAGATCTTATTCAAACACAAGGAGTTAATTCATTAAAGAATTATCTACAAAGAATGGGTAAAGAAGCATCTTCAAAGACCAGTAGCAAGGCGTCAAGAAAGATAATGTCAGATGATACAATTCTTGAAGCAATAGCATATCTTAAATCAATAAGAATTGAGCATCCAAAGATAAATGAAATTATTGAAATTGTAAATAAACAGATTAGAGAAAAAAAAGGATCAAAAATTATAATATTTACCCATTATAGAGATACTTCAGCATATATTGTTAAAACTTTACAAAACCAGAACGATATCTATCCAGTTAGATTTATTGGTCAATCTAAAAAAGACGGTGATAAAGGTCTTACACAAAAAGAACAAGCAAATATTATTAAGAAATTTAAAGAAGATAAATATAATGTTTTAATCGCTACATCAGTTGCTGAAGAAGGACTTGACATTCCTTCAACTGATCTTGTAGTATTTTTCGAACCAATTCCATCTGAGATACGTGCTATTCAGAGAAGAGGTAGAACCGGTCGTAAGATGGCTGGAAAGGTAATAATTCTTATAACAAAAGGAACACCTGATGAAGGATATTATTGGGCTGCAAAACGAAAAGAAAAAAACATGAGAAAAGAACTTGAATTGATTCGCTCTAAATTAAATAAAAAATTTGAAGATCCTAAATCAATATATGATTCTGAATTTAAGGAGGGAAAAGATCAAAGATCTTTAAAAGATTTTGCAGGTAAAAAAAATACTCCAAAAATAATTGTTGATCATCGGGAATATAGATCAAGTGTTGTAAAGAATCTGACTAGTAATGGTGCCTTAATCGAATCAAAACAGCTTGATGTTGGAGATTACGTTCTATCATCAAGAATTGGTGTTGAAAGAAAAGAAGTTGATGATTACTTGGATTCCCTAATAAGTGGAAAGCTTTTTAAACAGATTTCTCAACTAAGAGAGACTTATTCACGTCCTATTCTTATTTTAGAAGGTGAAAATCTTTTAAC
>CAZVNH010000565.1:0-1566 GCA_964628575.1 uncultured Thermoplasmatales archaeon
ACTTTACGAAAAAAAAAAACACCTGGGGAAAAAGGAGCGGATTATGCAATACGCGCAGGAACCCCACTTTGAAACCCAATGGAATATGGTGGCTCTTCTTTAGGATTATTTGCTTGTAAAAAAGAATTTATAAGACAAATCCCTGGTAGAATTATTGGATTGACAAATGATTTAGATAATAAAAGAGCTTTTTGTATGTCACTACAAACAAGAGAACAACATATAAGACGAGCAAGAGCAACAAGTAATATTTGTACAAATGAAGGTCTAAATGCTCTATCAGCGCTTGTTTATCTTTCTTGGTTAGGTGAGAAAGGATTATATGAAATATCTAAAATAAATTTTGAAAATGGACAAAAATTAGCAGATAAATTATCCTCTATGGATGGTTTTAGTTTAAGATTTACTGGAACGCATTTTAATGAATTTGTTATAAAAAGTGATTATAACATTAAAAGAATTAATGAAGAACTGTTAAATAAAAATATACAGGGTGGATTTATTCTAAATGAGCAATACCCAGAATTAAAGAATTGTTTACTTTTTGGAATTACAGAGATGTATTCAGATGAAGATATTGATAGATTAATTAAATCTATTAAGGAGGTTTTTTAATGTATCATTCAGCATCCTACAATGAACCACTCATGAACGAGTTAAGTACGAATATTAAAAAAAATAAGTTTAAACCTATAGATAAAATTACAAAACTTCTTAGAAGAGAAAATAATCTTGATATCCCAAATCTTGATGAAATGCAAGTTATTCGACATTTCACTCGTTTAAGTCAAATGAATTATGGTATTGATTCAGGTATTTATCCACTTGGCTCATGTACTATGAAATACAATCCAAGAATATGTGAATTTATTGCATCATGGGATAAATTTTCAAATACCCACCCATGTCAAGATATTTCAACTGTTCAAGGTAATCTACAGATAATGTTTGAATTAGAAAGAATGTTTTGTGAAATAACTGGAATGGATTATTTTTCTTTACAACCTGCAGCAGGTGCTCATGGAGAATTATTAGGGTTGCTCTTAACAAGAGCATACCACGAATATATTAAAGACTCACAGAGAGATGAAGTAATTATTCCAGATACGGCCCATGGAACTAATCCTGCAAGTGCCTCTATGGCTGGTTATAAATTAACTGAAATTCCATCAACAGAAGATGGAATAGTTGATCTATCTGTACTTGAAAAAACTCTCTCTGAAAAAACAGCTTGTTTTATGCTTACTAATCCAAACACACTTGGAATATTTGAGTCAGATATTCTTGAAATCTCAAAAATTGTTCATAGAGCAGGAGCGATTCTATATTATGATGGAGCAAATATGAACGCAATTATGGGAAAAGCAAGACCCAGAGATATGGGTTTTGATATTGTTCATCTAAATCTTCATAAAACTTTTTCAACACCACATGGAGGGGGTGGACCTGGCGCAGGTCCAGTTGGAGTTAATATAAAACTTGAAAAGTTTTTACCAATTCCAAGAATTGGCAAAACAAATAATGGAAGATATATTTTTGATTATGATTCTCCAGATTCTATTGGAA
>CAZVNH010000566.1:0-1564 GCA_964628575.1 uncultured Thermoplasmatales archaeon
TAGAGATACTGCACGACGACATGTTTTAATTGGTGCCAATAAGCAACAACTTTATGAGTTTGACGGTAGCGATTGGACACAATTTTGGGGTTGGAATGATGATGGTACTTTAAAAACATCTCCTAAATTTAGAATTAATTATACAGATGGTAGTAGTAAGGAAAAAACATTGTCTGAAGCACAATTGAATGATCTTTTAAATGATTCAGTTAAAATGCCAGGTACAGATGGGAATATGACAGCTATGGAAGAAGAGGAATGGCAAGCTGCTAGAGCATATATTAATGAGCATTGGGGTAAAAAATTCTATCTTGAATTAGACAATAATTATGTAGATTCTGAATGGGTAGAAAGATCAGATGGTACACGATATCGATTGAAAACATGTTGGGTTGATGTCGCTTCTGCTGGCTGGTGGTCTTCATCTACAAATCCTGGTGATTTAACTATTGGAGGAAAATCTAAATTTTGTACTGAAGATAGAAGGTGGATTGCTTTTATCAAATTGCATGAACAAAAACCATGGACATTTACTGGTATTGGATATGGAACTGGCGGCTGGAAATGGGATGATCGAATAGTTATGTCGCCTAATTTATTTCGTCATCAAAATGGATTTTATCTAGGTGTATCTATTGAACGAGTTTTTACAAATAATAAATATTATCTTATAATGACTTTGCCTACTCAAATGGGTATTTTTGTGAGATTATCTGAAAAACAAGCAGCAGATGCGGGTTTTATTTATCAACAATGGATTACTAGACCAGATGGAACGCAATATCTACGTAGAGTAACATCATTAATTAACCGGGTTATAGTTGAAAGTTTTGATAAATGCTGGATTCCATTATTAGATCAACGACTTACATATGGGCCATGGTGGAATGCTAAAACTACAGATGGTAAAGTACAATTAACTATTGATACTACTTTGGCTCCATGGACATTCGCTCAAAGAGATACAGATGTACAAGAAGCTGAAGATATGATGGATGAGATAGCTGAAGCTAAAGTAAAATCCTTATCTCAACAATCATTAATTTTATCAACGGGGAAAATGGAAGTAGAAGGTTTACCGACAGTTAATTTTGGACAAATAGTTGAAACTTGTGCCCATTTGAATACAATATCAATTTCTTGGTCTATAGATAAAGTTTCTACGAATTATCAAATATCAGAATATAGTGATGAATTAGGTAGATATAAACGCTTATATCAAGAATTAATAGATAAATTACAAAGAGAACAAACAGTATATAATAATACATTACGACCACAATCTAATTATCCAATTTTAGATCGTGAAATGCAAAATTTATTGAAAGGAATTCAAGCACTTGAGACAATGGAAAGATTTCGTCCAGATTATTTACATGATGAATTTGATAATGCTACTGATCTTGTTGGGATTATTACTAGTCGTTCTAGTGTCAATAATAAATATAATCTTACGCTTTTAGAGGCTACGCAAGAAGGAGATACAATAGTTTATGAAACACCAATGCTTCCTACTCGATTAACATCTATCGCTAATCTCGCCGAAGAAACCGGACGCAGTGGC
>CAZVNH010000567.1:0-1560 GCA_964628575.1 uncultured Thermoplasmatales archaeon
CTAAACTAGCATTTTGAGCAATGTATACTTTTTTTCTGTTTTCCATTTCATCCTCTTCTTGAATAAAATAGTTTTTTTATCATTGATATATCATCTGTATTAATTTCTTTCAAAACCCATAGTATTCCAAAGTATATAATTATTAAAACGAAATATTCAATGATTAATTTTATTCCTGTTAGGTTAGTATAGAATGCGACTATAAAAATGACAATCGCTGATAAAATAATTTTTAAAAGTGTATCTGTATAAATAAAGAAACCGATATTTTTTGTAATTATTATAAATATTATTAAAAATCCTATAAATGCACTTATTGTGGTTGCAAGTGCTCCCCCTTTTAGTCCATATATTGGTATGAAATAAATATTTAAACTTATTGTAATCAGTAGTGTTATTATTGTTGTTAATAGTGCTATGTTTGGTTTTCCAAGGCCTATTGCAATGTATGATAACACACTAATGAGTGATATGAATCCAAGACCAAATATTAGTATCTGTAGTACTGGTCCTGCTTGTGAAAATTCTGATGTGTAAAATATATTAATAATATCAGTTGATGATGCTGCAACAAGAAGTATAAGTGGAATAAGTATCATTAATAGATATCTTGATGTCTGCTGAATCTGTGTTTTTGTATGCTTCATTCCTTTTTTTGTTACTGAGTATGATATAGTTGGTAGTAATGCAAACTCAAGACCTGTGAATACAAAATATGGGATTCGTGCTATCATTGATGCAGATGTATATAGACCTGTTTCAGCATTATTTTCAAGTATTGCTTTTATAGATAAAAGATCGATATTGAATAGTAAAAATATACACACAGAGAAAATAATTATTGGAATTGTAAAATTAATTATTTTTTTATATGGGATATCTAAATTTCCAACGATTTTTATTTTTTTAAAATAGTAAAATGATATTAAAAAACCTGAAAAAGCTGCAATTGCGTATCCAAATATCACTCCTTCAATTGTTAAACCAATCATTAATAAAATTAAAACTGTAATTAATTTTACTATTGAAAAGATACTACTGCTTATTGCTTGTTTTTTAAACAAACGATAACCATTTAAAAACCCCTCTGAAAAAAGTGCAAAAACTGCATAAAACGGTAGCACTATAACTGTGATAATAAAATAATATGTCAGTGAAAAATCATTTAGAATATATGAGATAACTGGTGTTAGCAGTATAAATATTAATGATGCACTTATTAATAGAACAATTTGTAGTTTTAATGATTTTTTTATTAGATTTTGATTCCAATTTTTGTTTTCACTAATATATTTAGATGTAGTTCTAGGAAATCCTGACATAAAGAATAGATTCATAATTGTCATTATGGAGATTATTATTCCAATTACTCCATATGAGCTAGGTCCAAGGATTCTAGCGGCTGCAATGTTAACACCATATCCACTGAATAAAAAAATTACTTTAGATAACATCAGAAAAATTGATCCTTTAGATAAACTGTCCTCGTCTTTTTTCATAGATTTATTATTCCATTTTTTTCTTTAGATTATATACATAAATTGTATATTCCCATCCATT
>CAZVNH010000568.1:0-1539 GCA_964628575.1 uncultured Thermoplasmatales archaeon
TATATGTTCCCTGAGTGTTAAATGTATGTGTAGGATTCTGCAGATTTGAATGAGGGGAACCATCTCCGAAATCCCAATCCCAACTATAAGGTGGTGCACCACCAGTTGCAGAACCAAAGAAATTAACTGTTTCACCTTCAAGAATAGTTGTTGGAGTTGCATCTGCATCAGCAACTAATGTTGGTGGATCAAGAACAACATCACACTGCGTTAAAACACCTAAAACAGTACCTGTATTACTACCTGACCAACCATCCTTAGTAACAGCCACAGTAAAAGAAGTACCATCCGGCCATTCAACACCTGAATCAGGTCCTATATCAACTGAATATGCACCAATACTATCTGTTGTATCTATCTCATCATCATATCCTGTCGCACTAACCACAACTGATGCACCAACAGCATCTTCTCCATTGCAATATGTAACATAACCCCATATCGTCTTTGGTGGACGAGGATCATTATCTCCATCATTAGCTGAAATACCTGCTACAAAAATCGATGTTACTACAAACAAAGCTATTATTATCGCTTTACTGAAATTAACAGCTTCTCTTTTTAATATCTTATTTTTCTTCCAAATTTTCATTTATATCTTCCTCTATTTATTTTTTAAAAAAATTTTTATATATTTCTCATTTAAAATTTTTTTTTATTACTTTTTTATATCCTTTCCTCATAAAATATTTCCCCCACTGCATATAGGATATATAACTATTAAATTTAAAGTTTATGTTAAACTATACTTAATAAAACATAAAAAAGTAAATAGATATTTTTAAACCTTAATGGTTACATAAAATAGATTTATTTTATGTATTTATAAAACGATAGATCAAATTATTTGATTTATCCATATCCATTCCAATTAGATTCCTCACTTACATCAACAAACAAACCAATACCGCAAGTTATTGTGAAATCAAATGTTGGAGGACCACCAACAATATATGTATCATACGTCTGCATTGATGCGTTCCATTTACTTACACTTGTACAACCAGTAATATTTTCTGAAAGACTACAAGCAGTAGTATCAAAACCATGATACCAACCAATAAGGTTCCAACCAATCTTAAGAAGAATATTAACACCACTTATCGGATATCCAATAATTGATAGTATATCAGAATTAGTCATATCTACAAAATAACCATAACCCGGTTCAACTCTAAAATTAAAAGTGGGAGGACCACCAACAATATAAGTCTTGTAGGTCTGATTCCTTGCATCCCACCGACTAACACTACTGCATCCAGTGAGATTACCCGCAATATCTGATGCCCACCAATCATTACCTGCAGGAATTGTGATAAGATTCCAACCAGCATACATTGAAATATCAGTTGCTATGCTCTCTGAAATGATAAATTCTTTAGTTCTGTTGTCATTATTTAAATTTTCATCTTCCAAAAGTTCTGAAATAATATCAATGCGGAATCTACCTATATGATCAGGTAAAAATATGACATCATCGAAGGTTACAATCTTTTCTGAACTTGGTGATAAGTTAAATACACTGCAATTATCTTCATA
>CAZVNH010000569.1:0-1534 GCA_964628575.1 uncultured Thermoplasmatales archaeon
CAACAAGAGGAACAAAAGCGCATCCGCCTAAATCATATGTTTTAATTTTATCATCTTTTTTTTCAATTAATTCAAGTTTTGATATTCTTCTACCTACAGGTATCATAAGTTTTCCATTGTTTTTTAATTGATCTATTAATGGTTTTGGAACATTGGGAGAAGCACATGTTACATATATACGATCATAAGGTGCATATTTGGGTAAACCTTTTGATCCATCACCTGTTTCAACATATACATTTTTTACTTTTGTTTTTATTAAATTTTTTTTTGCATTTTCAGCTAGATTTGAAAAACGTTCAATGCTATACACCTTTCCTTTTTCTCCTGTTATATTTGCAACAACTGCTGCATGATATCCAGAACCTGTTCCAATTTCTAGAATTTTTTGTCCTTTTTTTATGTCAAGACCATCGCACATGATCGCTACCATATGAGGTGCAGATATTGTTTGACCATTTCCTATCTCAAGTGGTGAATCAATATATGCAACTCTATGTAAAGATTCGGGAAGAAAAAGTTCCCTTGGAGTTTTTAACATTGCTTTTTCTACTTCTATTGATTTGATTCGTCCTTGATATTTTAAGTTTTCAATTAACTGTTTTCTTTTTAATTCATATGACATTTTTCAAGTATTAAAAACTCTTTTTAGTATATAATTCTGTTTGAAGTTATCTGAAATTATGTTTTTATATTGTTATAATATTCCCCTTTTTACTATTATGAGAAAAAAAGCTGTTATAGCTCTTGGTGGAAATGCATTAATCAAAAAAGGTCAAGATGGAAATATCTATGATCAATTTGATAACTCTCGAGAAGTAGCAGAATCAATAGCAAAAATAATCAAAGAGGGATATCAAGTTGCGATTACTCATGGTAATGGTCCACATGTTGGAGCAATTCTTCTCCAAAATAATATAGCTCGAAAAATTACTCCACCAATGCCGCTTGGTATATGTGTTGCTGAAAGTGAAGGTCTAATTGGTTATATGATCCAGCAGACTCTTTCAAATATCCTTTGGAAACATGGAATCCATAAACCTGTTGTTACAATTATTACACAGGTAATAGTTGATCAAAAAGATCCATCGCTTAATAACCCTACAAAACCAATTGGTCCATATTTTAAAGATAAAGATGTAAAAAATCTTGAAAAGGATGGATATAAGCTAAAAAAATATACTGATGGTTGGCGAATTGTAGCACCATCTCCAGATCCAAAAGATATTGTCGAAGGAGACATCATTAAAAATTTAATGGATGATGATATTATTGTAATTGCATCTGGTGGAGGTGGAATGCCTGTTTATGAAAAAGAAAACTGGGGATTAAATGGAATTGAAGCAGTTGTTGATAAGGATCTATCATCTGAGCGACTTGCTGAATCAATCAATGCAGATCTTTTGGTTATCCTTACAAATGTTGAAAAAGTATATTTAAACTATGGTAATTTTGATCAAAAACCAATAGATAAAATTGGTCTTAATGATTTAAAAAAATATTATAATGAAGGTCATTTTCCACAAGGTAGTAT
>CAZVNH010000570.1:0-1531 GCA_964628575.1 uncultured Thermoplasmatales archaeon
ACTTGTCTGCCTGTTTAAATTATCATAGCCAAATGTAGTAGTTACTGATTCAGGAGTTGTAATAGTCTTAAGGTTGCCATTATCATCATAAGTGTATGTTGTTGTCAACTCAACTTCTTCATTATTGGTATATCCGTATATACTTAAGTCTCCTTTTCTAACTACAAGCTTTTTATTATCCGGTTTACCAAAGTAATTATTTTGATATTTTGTTGTTATGGACTTGGAGGCATCTGTATATACATCTTCCTGGCTTACATTCCCATCATCATCATACTGATATTTAGTTTTGGTTATATTGTTTAATTTAACATCACTTACTTTACCGTTGTCATAATATAAATATGACTTTGAAGTAAATGTATTTGCTGCATTAGGATAGCTTACTTTTTCAAGTCCTGTTTTTTCTTCCTTTTTCCAGCCGTTTTTATAGTATTCAATTTTTGAATATGAATACTTCATATTTCCATCAACTATTTCAATTGGTGTCCATTGTTCGGATAGTCTATTTAAGCCATCATACTCATAATATGTTGTATTGCCGTTTTCATCAGTACTCGAACTAATATTGCCATTTCCATAGTAGGTAATTAATTTATTTGCAGTATCCGGATTTAGCTGCCTGATCAGCCTTTTTTTATAATCATACGTGTATATAGTAGCTGCTGTCTCTGAGTTATTAAGGTACTTTGTTTGTGTTTTTTGAGTAGTTCCATCCCCCAGTATCGCATAACTATATTCTTCAAGTAAATCTTTTGTTGAGTCACTTGTATCATCCTGAAAATATACTTTTTGAATTCTGTTCATTATATCATATTCGTAAGTATATATTGCACCATTTGGCTTCGTTTCTGTTTCTACATTCCCATAGATGTCATAGGTATACGTAGTAGTATTATTTTCAGCATCTGTTGAAGTATTAACAAAACCACTCTGGTAGTATGTCTTCTTGGCACCATGATTCCCTGTGTAATCGTATGTTTTTGGATTATTGTTTAATCCATCCAATGTTGAATTATATAGATTTGGTGATATTTCTTTTGCTTTTCTTCCCATAGCATCATAAGTGATTCTTGTAGTTTCTCCACCATTTTGTGTTACTCTAACCGGATTGCCATTAGGGTCGTATTCATACTCGGTTCTATATTCTTTTGGAGATATTTCTGCTGTTTTCCAACCTATGCCATTATATTCAAAGGTTGTAGTCTTATCTTCACCATCAGTTACAGTTTCTATATCTCCATTTGCAGTGTATGTATAGGTAGTTGTTTTACTTTCAGGATCAGTTATTGTTTTTAATGGGCTTTTGATTTTGTATCCCAATGCTGTACATTCTGCATCTGTATAGTATGAGTATGTTGTTATTGCGTAGTTTGACGTATTGCTTACTCCATCAGTGTAATCATCTGTACCATTTAATGGCTGCACCTTTTTAAGCAGATTTATACCATTAGTATCATAGATGTAGAAGGTTTTTTTCCCTTCTTCATCCTGCTCAAATGTTAAATTGTTCTTTGAGTCATATTTATAT
>CAZVNH010000571.1:0-1522 GCA_964628575.1 uncultured Thermoplasmatales archaeon
TCCAAGAACAAGAAAACCAGGCAAAACCCCTGGATTATTGATGAAAATAAAGCTGAGAAAATATTAACTCAGTTTGCACAAAAATTAAAGATGATACGAGGTGAATAATGAAGTCAAAAATTGACATGAATTTAGCACAAGAAATACGAGTTAATCCTAAATACTCTCATCTTTATTACTCAGAGTTTGATGAAAAAAATATGGAAGGTGATGGTACACCAATTATAAAAAAGAAAACATTACTTACTCCCGATTATATGAAAAAAGCTATAGTTCAAACTGGCAACGACATCCTCCCTCCTAATTGTCGGTATTTAGAAGAAGTTACTAATGGTTGGATTGCTGTTATTGAGGAACCACCAGCATTAAGAACTATTTCTATTAGAGATTATCTAGATAATGAGAAAGAGAAATTACAAGATGCAGGAAAACTTAAATTATGTGGGTATGAAGGATATAATGCAGATGAGCATCTTCATACATTTTCACTAGCTTTTCCTTATGTTATTTTTATACTTCATATAAGATCTACATACGATGCTTCATATGGTCAAGTTTTTGTTAGACCAGCTAGAATGTCTGGTTTATCAGATTATATTTGCAAAATGCCATTACCTAATATAAGTGAGCATCAAACAATTTGTTATGGTAATAAAGGATTTGAAAAACAAAGATCTTTGCATCAAGCAATTGAGCATATAATAATGGTCTTTTGGTCAGCAGAATTTAATAGTGACTTCGCATATAACCGTGTCGCTTATGGCAAGACTCCTATTTTAAGTACATTATTCGAGTGGAGTTACATGTCACAAGAAAATCCAATGTTTGTATATAATGCTGAATGGATTAAAATGGAAGATAATATCTTCAAACGAATTGAAAGGGCAAAAATTGACTGTGCTGTGACAAGTAAAAAACAAATGACTTTTAATGATCTTTCTAGTATGTTTTTTAAAGTAGTCGATTCTGGGGAGGAAGTGAAGATATCTGCTAGACGAAGTCATCCGTTATACTATGATATTTGCCAGGGTGTTTATTTAAATGATCAAATTTATTTAAATGTTGGTGACACAATTAAGATGCATAATGGTAATATCGCATATGTTGATTCATTTGCTGGATTAGTGACTGGTGGTGAAGTTCGATATATTATATTCGATTGTAATGGTCGAAAGTTTTATATGAGATATCATCAAAAGGCCATAAAATTTCTGATAAAACAGTTAGAAGATCAACTACATGTAAAAACTGCTACTCTTAAAAATGGTACAGTAGTTAAATCTGGTGATATTGTAATTTTGAATAGTGGACTTAGTAAAAGTTATCGTAAAGTCAAATATATTAGAAAAAGCAGAGGCGCAGAAGATGACATATTAGAAATAAGATTAAATGATGATTATTATCTTGCACACAATATTGAAGCAGATATATTTAATATTAATAAACCTGTTGTTCATAATATACCTATTGTAAAAAATGGTGAATATATCATCTCAGTAGATCCATATGGAAAATGTATACT
>CAZVNH010000572.1:0-267 GCA_964628575.1 uncultured Thermoplasmatales archaeon
GAGTTCCACTCTGTACTGTTCCTAAATTTCGGTATCTTACCAAATATGAACTTGCAGCTCTCGCGATAATTTTATTTAGCCCTTTATTATCAGTTATATTGAATTCTAGACTAAGATCAAGCGCTATTGTAGAATTATAATAATTTCCAAATCCCGATGCGTCTAATTGCCCTCCTTGATTGAAAACTGATATAATATTAATCTGTGAATTTACTAAAGTGAAATTAAAACTAAACGTAGTATTTTCATAATTTAACATTACAACAG
>CAZVNH010000572.1:277-1516 GCA_964628575.1 uncultured Thermoplasmatales archaeon
TTACCAAATAATCATCCGCAAAATCAATAACAACCTTATTATTCCATTCAGTATCTGTTATATTGAATTCAACAGTTAAATCACTTCCCAAGAAGGTAGTATAATTATTTCCAATACCAGTTGGAATTAATATTTCTTCGGCATCTTCAACTGAAACCATATTGATTTTAGAGTAATTTCCTCTTAAGTAAAATTGAATGTACGCTAAACTCCAGTTGTAGTCAGGGTATTTAGAGACATTGATTTGTAATCTATAAAAACCTGAAGATTTATCTTTTATACTAATATTCAATTTATAATTTCCACCTCCTTGATTGTAGAGATCAAATCCAGGACCCCAAGTTGTACCTGCATAATAATCCTTGACTATAACATCATCATTATCTACGCTAGCAATTGCGGCAATATTTGTTGTATCATTAAAGTAGAAATTTATTGAAACATTAGTCCAAGTAATTCGATTAAAGTCAGCATTTTCGTTCCACGATTGAATTTCGACTCTCGTTTGTATTATAGTCAATAGGATAGTTAAAGATATTTGTTGGGATTGATTTCCAAAAACTGAAATAGTAAAATTAAGTGTATAAGGATCAACTTTAACTGTAACACCTGAAGTATCAATATTAAGTGTATAATTACCATCACCATCATTCCGAATATGATAAACAAATCCATAATAAGGTGGTAATAATTCAAAATTATCATATTCAACTATAGGGTTTCCTGATGTATCAGAATAATTGAATGTATAAGTTACGTTTAGGCCTCCCTTTATCTCTATTAGTGGAGGATTATTAAATGGTGTAATCTGTGTAGTAATTTGGCGTTCAAAAGTAAAAGTCCTTGTTAAATTAATATAGTTGGTTTTATTTGCTCGAATAATTATGTCAACATACCCATAATTAATACCAAAATCGGCATCTCCCGCATCGACAGTTATATTATAAGTATCATCTACATTAGGTAATATATTATCTGATCGATAATTTGTACCATCAATTGTGTAGGTGATAATTGCTCCGGTAATTCTTGTAGATAAGGTGTGGTCTTCATATTCTATTCTTATATCAAATGTTTCATCTTCTACATAAGAAATTGGTCCACTTGGTTCGAGAATTGTGAGTGTAGTATTTCCAACGACTATTTCCAGTGATATATCCTCTGCTGTGTAATAAGATTGCTTAGTGATATTGATTTTGATGTTGTATTTTGCATAAGGGTAAAACATTGGATCACTAC
>CAZVNH010000573.1:0-1512 GCA_964628575.1 uncultured Thermoplasmatales archaeon
ATCAGGTAGAATGGCTGCAAGAGAAATTTTAATTGATATGGGTTTTGAAGTAGAAATACCACCTGAATGGTATGAAATGATACAGATATTGAGAAGTAAACCCGGTCCAGTTAAAGGTTACTTTAAACCACTAAAAAATAAGGATATATATCCTGTGATTAGATGTGTTCAAGAGATACCATGTAATCCATGTACCGAGGTATGTGTTTTACAAAGTATTAAAATCAAAGATGATACAATTATGGGTAGACCCAGATTTGAGGGAAATTGCCTTGGATGCACCCGTTGTGTAAGTATATGTCCTGGTCTTGCAATTACACTTGTTGATAAAAGATATGATAAAACAAAAAAGACAGCTAGAGTAGTTATTCCATGGGAAATGCCAAATGGAACAATAAAAAATGGAGAGATTGTAAAAACTACTGATATGGAAGGGAATTTGATTGGTAAAGGAAAGGTTATTGCATTAAAAAAATCAAAATGGCAGAATAAAAGAGAACTAGTCTCTCTTGAGGTTCCATATAAACAAGTTGATCGAGTTGCAGGTATTAGAATTAAAAATCCTGTTGTAAAAAAACAGGTTAAAAAAGAAAAAAAGGTAACAGATGCAGATATTATTATATGCCGTTGTGAAAGAGTAACAAAAAAAGAAATAATTGACTATATTAAAAAAACAGGCACACGCGATGTAAATGCAGTAAAAGCAGCACTCAGAGTTGGAATGGGACCTTGTGGAGGTAAAACATGTACAGAACTAATTATTAGGATCTTTAGAGAATTAGGAATAAAAATAGAAGAAGTTGAACCTCCAACTATAAGACCTTTTACTCAAGAAGTCCCCATGAAGGCTTTTCTAAAGAAGAGGGATGAAAATGAATAAAAAATACGATATAATAATAATTGGTGCAGGCTCTGTTGGAGTACCTACTGCATATTTTTGTGCTAAACTGGGGAAAAAGGTATTAGTTCTTGATGAACTTGCATCATCAGGTCAAGGACAAAACAAAGCAGCAATAGGTGGTGCCAGGGCTACACACTCAGATCCCGCAAAAATTCAGATATGCCTTCAAAGCTTGGATATCTTTTCGAAATGGAAATTAAAAACTGGTATAGATATAGGATGGAAAAAAGGCGGATATTGTTTTCCTGTATATAGAAAAAAAGAAGAAAAAATCTTAAAATCAATATTACCAACTCAAAAAAAACATGGGTTAAAGATAGATTGGTATGATTCAGAAAAGATTCAAAACATTGTACCAGGAATAAATCCTAATGGTCTGATTGGTGGTACATATTCTCCAAATGATGGTCAAGTAAGTCCTTTACTTGTTTCAGAGTCATTTACAAATGAGGCAATGAAACTTGGTACAGAATTTAGGTACAAAGAAAAAGTAATTGGATTGAAAAAAGATTCAAATAAAAAAAATACTATAATAAAGGGAGTAAAAACTACTAATAATGAATATCTTGCAGATGCAGTAGTAAACGCTGCTGGCGCTGATGCATCAGAGA
>CAZVNH010000574.1:0-1506 GCA_964628575.1 uncultured Thermoplasmatales archaeon
CTGTTGCACCCAATTACCGGTAGAGTTCATGAAATATAAGTTATTCGAATGAGTTGTAGAACCTTCATTCTCCATTTCAATATAAGCCCATTTCCCACTAATTGATGATGTATTATAGAATATATTGTTTCTAACAACAAGATCTGCATTAACACTTTCCTGGAATGCACTGCCATCAACAGATATAACGGTGTTGTTGTAAAATTCTATTGTAGAGCCGGAATAATCACAGCCAGAGGCTTTGTTGAACCATACTCCTTTTCCTGAAGTTGTGGAGCCGTTGGCAAATATCACATTGCCATAAAAATTAAAATCGAATGAATATACTACGTTAGCCTCGGGATTAAAATAAATAACCCAACCATCTCCGTAATTCTCAAACCAGTTGTATCTGACAGTCACGTTATGAAGCAGCAGTGGATAATTAGAACCTTCAAAAGATTCGTTCACAGGGTCTATAGAAAGTACTATCTCTCCATCAGTCAACCGAATATCATTATATTCAACAACCACGCTATCTATCTGCCTGCATAAATGAATGCCGTTGCCGGTATGTGGTTTGTACAATCGTATTCTTCTTATTGCATTATATCCTATATAGATATTCTTAATCACGGCGTCGGGACTTCCTCCATACATAATTCTGTTGGGGTAAATTGCAATTCCATGGGACGCTATGTCATGTATATAATTGTTTCTGATTGTAATATCTGATATAGTATCTAGATTACATCGTACAAAAATGCCACACTCATAATCATTAGTCCCAATATTTTTTATCTCACAACCCTGAATAGTAATATGATGCTCATCGTTCTGATCCGGATCTCCATGATAAGCTAACTGACCCCCTACAACTATGCCATATCTATCATAACCAGCTCCATCAACAATAATATTTTTAAAAGTAACATACCTACAGTCTACAAGTCTCACTATATCTTCGAAATAAGGACTGACTCCACCATCATGCGTTGATTGTATAGTTGCCACATTACCGCCATCTCCCCACAACGAACCATCCCATACTATATCATCATTACTGTTGCCTGAATGAGTAATCTGTATATGATTATCTATTTGAAACACATCCCCTCTTCTAAGAGCAATGGTATCACCGGGATTCGTAGCATGGCTTTCTGCCCAATCTAATGTCGCCCAGGGGGTTTGTTGGTTTGTTGGATCAGGACTATCATTGCTTCCCGATGTGCTAACATAATAAATAGTTGCATTGGTACTAATGCCAATTGATAAACCCAGAACAATAATTACTTTTTTCATCATTATCAAGTTTTTGTTATTAATATCCTGATTTTGATAAATAAGTTACTTTAATCGAAGTTAGTGATTAGTGTCTACCTCTTTCTTTCACGCAAGTAATATGAATATTGTATCAAAAAGATAGCGGTGATTCCAATCTACCAATCTTAAATATAGAGATTTTTTATTAGATTTAAAATTAAACCCATACTTATTCTTGGCCCTGCCTCCAGGATGGTATAATAT